>DATJIJ010000054.1:0-16464 GCA_035493355.1 Candidatus Methylomirabilota bacterium | reverse complement strand
GAGGTCGCGAAGGTGGAGGACCAATGACCGTCCAGGTGCCGACCGGCATGAGCGCCGACATCACCACCAAGACCGAGGTCTCCCACCGCGAGGCGGGGATGCCGACCCCCCTGGTCGGGATGCTCCTCTTCATCGCCAGCGAGGTGATGTTCTTCGGCGGCCTCTTCGCGTCCTACTTCAACGCACGAGCCGTGCACATCGGGGAGTGGGCGCCGCCGGCGGGCGCGCCGGAGCTCGAGATCCTGCCGATCGCTCTCCCGATCACGATCATCCTCGTCGTCTCGAGCTTCACCATGCAGTTCGGGGTGTGGGCGATCCGTCGCGGCGACCAGCGCGCGATGCGCAACTGGACGCTGATCACGCTGATCCTGGGCGTGACCTTCCTGATCGGCCAGATCTACGACTACACCCAGCTCGGATTCGGGATCAGCGATGGAGCATTCGGGACGGTCTTCTACACGCTGACCGGCTTCCACGGGGCGCACGTCTTCGGTGGGGCGGTGGGGCTCACCATCCTGGCCGCCCGGGCGGGGCAGGGCCAGTTCAGCAAGCAGAACCACGTGGCGGTGGAGGCGATCAGCTTCTACTGGCACTTCGTGGACGTGGTCTGGATCGCCCTCTTCAGCACGCTGTACTTCCTGCGCTAGGAGGATGACCGAGTGAACGACACTGCCTTCGGGTATCTCCTCCTGGCGATCGGGATCACCTTCGTGCTGGCCATCGTCTATGCCATCACCAGCCACATCAGCGTCTCCGCAGAGCGGCCACGGCCGCCGCGCGGCGTCCACCTGCCGAACCCGAGCGCGCTTCCCGTCATCCTGGCGGTGGGCGGCGCGCTGCTGGGTGCCGGCCTCGCCTTCCGCGCGGACGATCAGCTGGCCAACCCGTTCCTGGCGGTCCCCGGCCTGTTGATCTTCCTGTACGCCGTGGTGGCGTGGGTGCGGGCAGCCGGCCGCGAGTGGCACGAGGTCGAGCGCGGCCCGCATGACGATGCCTCCGGCCATTGACACCCAGATGACCGCCACCGCCGGTTCGCCACTCGGAGCGCTGGCCGACCGCGGGCCCGCGCGACTTCCGCGCGCGTACTACCTCGCGGCGGCGATCGCGCCCCTCCTGATCCTCGCCGCGTGGGGAGTCCTGCTCCTGGCTCGTCCGGCCGTCCCGACGGTCGTCCGGGTCGGCGACGCGGCGCCCGCCTTCTCGCTGGCCGATCTGGACGGAAACCCGGTGCGCCTCGTGGACCTTCGGGGCCGGCCGGTGATCGTCAATTTCTGGGCGAGCTGGTGCGGGCCGTGCGTGGAGGAGTTCCCGCTGCTGACCTCCGCCGCCGCCATGCACCAGGGCGACGGTCTGGCGATCGTCGGGATCGTCTTCCAGGATCGATCGGAGGCCGCGCGGGCGTTCCTGGCCCGCATGGGAGCGACCTGGCCGGTGGCCATGGATCCGGGCGATGTCATCGCCAACCGGTTCGGCATCATCGGTCCGCCGGACACGTTCTTCATCGACCGCGATGGCGTCGTCGTCGGACGCCAGATCGGCCAGCTCAGCGCCGCGGACCTGGACCGCGGGCTGGCGCAGATCCTCGGAGAGGAGTGATGGCGATGGAGCAGAACGTCCCTGCCCAGGCGGAGGAGCATGGGCTTGTCCTCGATACGACCCACGACCTGCACACCGATCACGTCGATCCCCAGGTCCAGGTTCAGCACCAGAACATCCGGGTCGCCCTGCTGCCGTTGGCGATCATCGCCTTTACGCTGATCGCCTTCATCGCCGCCGCCTGGACCTTTCTGACCGCGCTGCCAGCGTCCTGAAGGGGGAGAGCCTGAACCCCTTGCGCTCATGCGTAGGCTATGGGCGTCACGCGCAGGTTCCGAAGCGTTCCGAAGCAAGGAAGGCACCACCGATGGAGAAGCTATCCATGTGGCACTCGCGACAGCAGCCCATCAGATTCACCGTCCTCCGAGCTGCGGCGGCGCTGATGGCAACGGCGATCCTGGTGGCGGCCTGCGGAGGCGACAGTGGCAACGGCGGAGTCCCAGGCGTGCTGCACGTCATGGTCGTGAATGCCTCCGATGCGGACGTCACCATCAGCTACACGGGGGACGAGCCCGCCGCGGACGAGACTCAGAAGACCTGCTCGGCGGACACGCATGACTTCCCGGTCTCGGACCCGTTCACCATCGCCATCGACGGAAAGACCGTGATCGACTCGGATGCAGACCTCCCCGATGGAATCCCCAACGATGGCGAGAGCGACCTGATCGTTCGGATCGACGTCGCCAAGGACGGGACCACGAAGTTCGACAAGGTCCGGCCCGGCTCCGGGATGCAGAAGCCGTCGAGGGCCGGGTACTGCCCGGGCCTGCCCTGATCGCGCGAATCCATCTATCGGCAATTGACGAAGGAGTTCGAGCTGTGGTGGTCCAGCGCATGCGGTCCCGCCCAGGCCCATCCCGGTCCATCCTGCGCACCGGGGCCGCACTGGCGGCCACGGCCATCCTGCTCGTCGCCTGCGGCGGCGACGGAGGTGGCGACGGCGCCGCGAGTGGGAGCACCCTCCACGCGCTCATCGTGAACGCCTCGGACGGCGACGTGACGGTCACCTATACCGGCACCGACCCAGCCGAGGAGGTCATCCAGAAGACCTGCACGGCCGACGTTCACAACTTCCCGATCGCCGATCCATTCACGTTCACGATCGGCGAGGACATCGTCCTCGACTCGGACGCCGACCTGCCCGACGGGATCCCGAACGACGGCGAGAGCGACCTGATCGTCCGCATCGACATCGCCAAGGACGGGACGGCGTCCTTTGACAAGGTCCGGCCGGGGAGCGACATCGGCAAGCCCTCGAAGGCGGCCTACTGCCCGTCCCTGCCGGGCTGACCCCGCGTCTTCAGGAAGGGGCGGCGGCGAGCGTCTCCGGATAGCGGAGGGCTACGTACTCCTCGAGGATCTCGAGGAAGCGCGGCACGATGTCGTCGCCGCGCAGCGTGGTGCGCAGCTGCCCGTCCACGAAGACCGGCGCCACCGGCTCCTCGAACGTGCCCGGCAGGCTGATCCCGATGTCGGCGTGCTTGCTCTCGCCGGGTCCGTTCACCACGCAGCCCATCACCGCTACCTTCAGCTCCTCGACGCCGGGATGCGTGCGGCTCCAGACCGGCATCTGGTCGCGCAGGTAGGCGCCGATGTCGCGCGCCATCTCCTGGAAGAAGGTCGAGGTGGTGCGACCGCAGCCGGGGCAGGCACTGACCTGCGGCGTGAAGCTGCGCAGCTCGAGTGACTGGAGGACCTGCTGCGCGATCCGCACCTCCTCGGTCCGGTCGCCTTCTGGTGCCGGGGTGAGGCTGACCCGGATCGTGTCGCCGATCCCGCGCTGCAGCAGGATCGCCAGGCCGGCGGTCGAGGAGATGATCCCCCGTGAGCCCATCCCGGCTTCCGTCAGTCCCAGGTGGAGCGGGTAGTCGCAGCGCTCGGCGAGGCGGGTGTAGACCTCGACCAGGTCCTGCACGCCGCTCACCTTGGCCGAGATGACGATTCGGTCGTGGCCGAGGCCGGTCTCCTCAGCGAGGGTGGCGGAGCGGAGCGCCGACTCCAGCATCGCGTCGATCATCACGTCGCGCGAGTCGCGCGGCTCGGCCAGCGCGGCGTTGACATCCATCAGCTCGGTCAGCAGCTGCTGGTCGAGCGAGCCCCAGTTGACCCCGATCCGGACGGGCTTCCCGTTCGCGACGGCGACCTCGACGATCGCGCGGAACTGCTCGTCATGGCGCTTGGTGCCGACGTTGCCGGGGTTGATCCGGTACTTGGCGAGCGCGGCAGCGCAGGCGGGGTACTTCGTCAGGAGCAGGTGGCCGTTGTAGTGGAAGTCGCCGATGATCGGGACGCCCACGCCCAGTCGATCGAGCTTCTCGCGGATGATCGGCACCGCCTCTGCTGCGGCGTCGTTGTTGACGGTGACCCGCACCAGCTCCGACCCGGCGTGGGCGAGCTGCGCGACCTGGATGGCGGTTGCATCCGCATCGGCGGTGTCGGTGTTCGTCATCGACTGGACCACGATCGGGTGTCCGGAGCCGATCATGACTCCTCCGACGTCCACGCTCACGGTCTGGCGACGATCGATCATGGCCCGAGTGTACTCATCATTCCGGCGGACGCCCCGCTGCCGTCATCGGGTCGTTCGACGACTTCGCTAGACTGAAGAGAGACATGACCGCGACCGTTCCGCCCAGCACGGGCACGCCTGCCCCCGACATCACCGATACCCGGCACCACAAGCTCGCGATCATCGGGTCCGGGCCCGCTGGACTGACCGCGGCCATCTACGCCGCCCGCGCGAATCTCGAGCCGATGGTCTTCGCCGGCAACACCCCGCTCGGCCAGCTGATGATCACCTCGGACGTGGAGAACTACCCCGGCTTTCCAGGTGGGATCCAGGGCCCCGAGCTGATGCAGCTCTTCCGCGACCAGGCCGAGCGCTTCGGCAGCCAGCTGCTCGACAAGGACGTGACGCGGGTGGACTTCAGCCAGCGTCCGCATCGGCTTTGGGTGGGGGAGGACGAATACCAGGCCGATGCCGTGATCGTCGCCACCGGCGCCTCCGCCCTATGGCTGGGGCTCGAGTCCGAGGAGCAGTTCCGCGGTCGTGGGGTGAGCGCCTGCGCCACCTGCGACGGCTTCTTCTTCCGCGACCGCGAGATCGCCGTGGTGGGCGGCGGCGACACCGCGCTGGAGGAGGCGCTCTTCCTGACCCGCTTTGCCTCGAAGGTGACGATGCTCGTCCGGCGCGAGGCGTTCCGCGGCAGCAAGATCATGCAGGACCGTGCCTTCGCGCACCCCAAGGTGGAGGTGCGCTGGAACACGGAGGTCACCGACGTGCGTGGCGAAATGACCGTCAACGAGCTCGCGCTGCGCGACACCGTGACCGGCGAGGAGTCGACCCTCGCCGTCCAGGGGCTCTTCGTCGCCATCGGCTACAAGCCGAACACCGATCTCTTCGCCGGCCAGCTCGACCTCGATGCGCGCGGCTACTGCGTCGTCGACGGCGGGACGCGGACGAAGATCGAGGGCGTCTTCGTGGCCGGCGACGTCCACGACCACCTCTATCGCCAGGCGGTCACTGCCGCCGGAGACGGCTGCCGGGCTGCCATCGACGCCGAGCGGTGGCTCGAGTCGGTGGGCGAGATCCAGGCCTCGACCGCCACCAACTGGTAGCGGCGGCTACCCGAGCAGCGAGGCAGCCAGCTCCGGAGTGATCCCCTCCCGGCCCGCGTCGGCCAGGTGCTGGAGGGTCGTCCGCCAGCGTGAGTCCGCCGCGAAGGCAATCTGCAGCTCGCGCCGCGCGGCCTCTACCTCGCCGGCCCCGGCGAGCTCCACGCCGGTCCAGAAGACCAGCTCGTAGGCATCGGGCGCCAGCTGCCGCAGCCGCGCGTAGCGGTCCGCCGACGACTCACCCGCGCGTGCAGCCTCGCCGTCGTCATCGGCGAGGTCGTACGCCAGCTGCATCGTGACGATCCGCCGCAGCTCGGGGACCGGGTCGGGATGGTCCTCGATGCGCAGGTCCATCACGCGGCCGCCCCACAGGCGCCCGCGCCAGGTGGTGGGCCGCACCTCGCCCTCCACCACCATGATCGCGGCAGACTGGCGACCACGGACGTCCCCTCCCTCGCGCTCCGCCGCCTCCAGCGCGAGCAGGAGCCGCTCGACGAAGGGCTCCCCGCGGCCGAGGGCGGCTTCGTAGGCATCGGCCATGGCCGGCCAGCAGGTGTCGCGCTCCAGCAGGTTGCCCTGCACCGTGTATGCGTCGCCGACGTGATGACCGCAGGCCGGGATGCAATCGGCCCCGGTATGGGCCGCCGCGCGGCCTTCCGCGTCCACCACGCCCAGCTGGCGGATCGCCGCGTGCTCGTCGCTACCGGTGAGGGAGGCGACCACCTCGGCCGCCGTCTGTCCCGCGCGCAGCATCTCCAGCCCGATCGGCCCGAAGCTGACGTTGACCGACGCCTGGGTGGCGACCGCCCCGACGCCGGCCTCGAGCCAGGGGACGACCGGTCCGACGCCCAGGAAGTGCGACTGGACAGCGACCCCGAAGCGGCCCGTCTGCGGGTCGCGGGCGACGATGCTGTAGGTCATGCGCGCAGGGTAGCGAGGATGACAGCCGCCTGTACACTCGTCCGATTCCGATGCGATCAGCGAAGGAGAAGGAGATGAACGCATTCATCGTCGAGCTGCCGAACCGGCCGGGAAGCCTGGCCATGGTCGCCGAGGCGGTCGCAGAGAAGGCGATCAATATCACCGGCGTCGTCGGCGCCACCTCGGGCGAGCTCGGGACCGTCTCGTTCACGACGGATGACGAGTCCGGCACGCGGAACGCCCTGGGGGAGAAGGGCTGGGTCTACCGCGAGGTGCCGCTCGTCCACGCCAGCCTCGAGCATCGCCCTGGAACGCTTGCCGCCGCCGCGCGCAAGCTGGCGGATGCCGGCATCAACATCGAGCTGATGTTCGTCAGCGGCATGGACGGCGACAAGGTCGAGGTTGCCTTCGGCGTGGATACCCCCGAGGCCGCCCAGCGCGCTCTCGGCTAGCCCGCTCGCGGTCCGAGCGCCTGCCGGCCGACGTCCGGCAGGTCCGTGACGAAGCCCCATAGCCCGAGGGCGGCGAGCTGCCGCATCCGATCGGGTTCGTTGACCACGTAGCAGCCGATCAGCCGGCCGTAGGCGGTCGCTTCCTGGAGCATCGCGGAGGGATCGAGCCCGAGGTCGCCGTCCCAGGGATGCACGGCGGCATGCCCGTGCTCGACGGCGTAGGCGAGCGCGGCTTCGATGGGCTGGGAGGGCACCAGCAGGTAGCCGGTCGGGATCTCCGGGTCGAGCGCTCGCGACTCCTCGATCGCCCGCTCATCGAAGCTGATGATGCTCACCGCCCCCTCCTCCCGGACCCGGGAGCCCCGAAGCGCAGCGATGGTCGGAGCGGTGGCGGCGCGTGCCTTGACCTCGACCACCAACCCGATACCGGCGGGCAGCCACTTGAGCACCTCCGGCAGGGTCGGCACCTTCAGCCCCTTGCCGCGGAAGGGGAACGAGCCCTCGGGCGCCTCGAAGCGATAGCCGGCGTCCGCGGTGCGGAGCTGCTTCATGGTCATCGAGGCGATCGCGCCGGTCAGGTCGGTGGTGCGCTCCGCGGTCTCATCGTGGATGACGGCCAGCTTCCCGTCGGCGGTGAGGTGCACATCCAGCTCGAGCGCATCGGCCCCCATCTCGACCGCCAGCCGGTACGCCTCCATCGTGTTCTCGGGGGCGATGGCGGGGGCGCCGCGGTGCGCAACCACCAGCGTCATGGCGCTTCTCCCGGCGGCACGATGGCGGGCTCGATCCGCGGGTAGCGCTCCTCCAGCTCAGGTCGCGGCTGCACGTCCGGCACCTTCCGCACGATGAGGAAGCCGATCACCATCAGGACCAGCAGGGAGAGGATCGCGATCTGGTAGGCGGCCTTACCCATCGGCTCCAGGAGGAGGCCGACGATCGAGCCGTAGGCGATCGGGCCGATGACGGCGCTGAACTTCCCGGCGAGCCCGTAGAGGCCGAGCATCTCGCCGACCTGGTCGGGTCGCGCCAGGCGCAGCAGGAGGAGCCGATCGGTGACTGCCACGCCGCCCAGCCCCGAGCCGAGCACGGCCCCGGCGATCAGGAACGGGATCTTGTCGAGCACCAGCCCGAGCAGCAGCAGCCCGCCGGTCCATGAGACGAGGACCCACAGGAGGGTGCTCTTGGGGCCGATCCGATCCGTGAGCCAGCCCCAGCCGAACGATGCGATCACGGCCACCACGGTGAGCAGCAGCAGGATGTTCAGCGCCTCGCCCGAGGTGAAGCCGATGGCCTGGGTGGCGAAGGCGCTCATCACCACGATGGCGGTGTTGACCGGGTCGCTGTAGAAGAAGCGCCCCACGATGAATCGCAGCAGCCCCGGGGTCTCCTGGGCGTGGGCGATCGTGGCCCGCAGCTGGCTCCAGGAGCGGAGGGCGTCGATCATCCGGAACTGCTGACCCCGCGGGGCGTGCTCGTGCACGCGCAGGAAGATCGGCGCCGCGAAGACTGCGAAGAGCGAGCCGACCAGGAGGAAGGAGGCCGCCGTCGAGTCGCCCCCCGCATCGGTCGTCAGCTTGAAGAGCAGCCCGGACACGATCGTGCCCAGGTAGCCAAGCGCGACCCCCACCCCCGAGAGCCGGCCCCGGGTCTCTGGCCGGGCTACGTCGGGCAGCAGCGCGTCGTAGTAGATGAGCGCCGCCTGGTACGCGAAGTTGGCGATGGCGAAGAAGAGGAGGCCGATCCCGATGTTCACCAGGCCGATGAAGAGGGTCGGCAGGATGGCCAGCGCGGTGAAGACGCCGAGGAACGGCTTGCGGCGCCCGGTGCGGTCGCTCATCGCGCCGAGCACCGGCGACACCGCCGCGTTGATCAGGACCGATGCGCTGACGGCGAAGGTGAACCAGAACTGGCCCCCGGCCTCGCCAAGGAACTCGATCGCCCACAGGCTCATCGCGAAGCTGACGATGGCGAACGAGAAGATCGTGTTGGCGAAGTCGTAGAGCGCCCACGAGAGACCCTCCAGCGCGCTGCCGGAGCGGGTCAGCCCTCCCAGCCCGCGCCACCATGCGGTGGGAGCCAGGCTGCTCACGCGGCGGCCGCTGGGCGATTCACGCGCGGATCATACCGACCCTGTACCCTTCGCCCCGGCGAATCGCGAGCCACGCCCACCCGAGGTGAACCTTGTCCACTACCCCTGCCACGCCGCCGGCCGGACACGTGCGCGAGCTGCACCCGACCGGCATCTTCGCGGCCGTCGGCCGCTTCGACTATCGCTTCCGACGCTGGCTGCCGCTCATCGGGCTGGCGATCGTGATCGGCATGAACGCGTGGGCGGCCACCTCCGGCGGGACGCTGATCCAGGGCGGCTGGGTGATCGACGGCTCGGAGGAGCAGCGGGCCGCGGCGCTCATCGCGGAGCGATTCAAGGACCCGGGCACGGTGATGATCGTGGTCTACACCGATCCAGCCGGAAACGCGGCCTCTGCCGAGTTCCAGGCAACCGTCGAGGCGAGCCTCGCCCGGGTCGCCGACGACCCGACGGTGACCGGGGTGCAGACGTTCGCAAGCACGAAGCTGCCCGCATTGCTGAGCAGGGACGGCACCACCACGATGGCCGTCGTCTCGCTCGACAAGGGGGTCGAGGACGCCGTCAACGACGCGGGACGCCTGGCGGGAGAGGTGGATCGCCCGGCCGGCGTCGAGATGTGGGTGACCGGGATCCCGCAGGTCTATCACGAGTTCAACGCCAAGATCGAGCACGACCTCTTCCAGGCGGAGGCGATCAGCCTGCCGATTGCCCTGCTCATCCTGCTTGCGGTCTTCGGAACCCTGGTCGGAGCCGCGCTGCCGCTGGTCATCGCCGGGTTCGCGATGCCGACCGCGTTCGCCGCGATCAGCCTCATGGCCAATGTCACCGACATGAGCATCTTCGTCACGAACATCGCCACGATGATCGGCCTGGCGCTCGCGATCGACTACTCGCTGTTCATGGTCAGCCGCTTCCGCGAGGAGCTCCGCCACCACGACGTCGAGATCGCGCTGGAGCGGATGATGGGGAGCGTCGGGAAGGCCGTCGCGGTCTCCGGGATCGCGGTCGCCGTGGGGCTCTCCTCGCTCGTTGTCTTCGACGCAGCCGCGCTGCGCAGCATGGGCCTCGGCGGAATCATCACGGTCGTCTCGACCCTCCTCTTCGGCCTCACCGTGCTCCCGGCGCTGCTGGCGCTGCTCGGCCCGCGGGTCAACCGGCTGCGCGTGCCGCTTCCGGGCTTCCTGCGCCTGATCGAGGACGACACCGAGGCCGCTGATCGGCGCCAGGGGCATGGCGTCTGGTCGTGGATCGCGGCGCGGGTCATGCGCCGGCCGTTCCTGATCTCGATCCCGGTGCTGGCGATCCTCCTCTTCGCCGGCTCGCCGTTCCTCGGCATCCAGCTGTCGACCGGCCAGAACCTCTCCGACCTGCCGCCAGTCCCGTCGCGGCTCGGCTTCGAGGTGATCGCCGACAAGTTCCCCGGCGGCGAGAGCGACCCGATCGCGGTCGTCCTCTCGTGGCCGCGTCAGGATCTCGGCGGAGCGCTGCCGGCCGATCGCCAGGAGCAGCTGGCCGCGTACGAGGACCGCATCGCCGCGCTCGACCTGGTGTCCGGGATCGACAGCGTGCTCACCCCGCCACCGGGCGTGTCCGCGGACCAATGGCCGGCGCTCCTCGCGACGCCACCGGCGCAACGTCCGCCCGGCACCGAGGGGTTGAGCGACTACACCGGCGGGCTGCTGGGCGGTGACAGCGTCAAGGTTCGCGTCTTCTCGAGCGCCGTCCCCGACTCCGACGACGGGCGGGCACTCGTCGCCAGGGTCCGCGCGGTCGAGCCGCCACCGGGCGCCGAGGCGCTGACCGGCGGACTTCCATCGCGCTCGGCCGACTTCATGGACAGCTTCCGCGCCTCGGTGCCGATCGCCGTCCTGATCGTCGTGCTGGTGACGAGCGGCGTCCTCTTCCTGACCTTCGGCTCGGTCTTCCTGCCGATCAAGGCAGTCCTGATGAGCCTGATCAGCGTCACCGCCAGCTTCGGCGCACTGGTCTGGATCTTCCAGCAGGGACACCTCAAAGAGAATCTCGGCTTCGAGACGTCGGGAACGATCGGCGCTTGGGAGCCGATCATCATGTTCGCGATCCTCTTCGGCCTCTCCATGGACTACGAGGTGCTGCTCCTGTCGCGGATCCGGGAGCGGTACCTGGCCACCGGCGACAACACCCGGGCCGTGGCGGAGGGGATCGGCATCACCGGCGGCATGATCACCGGGGCGGCGCTCATCATGGTCGCGGTCTTCGCCGCCTTCGGCATGTCGAGCATCACCTCGATCAAGGCCCTTGGTGTGACGATGTCGTTGGCCGTCCTCATCGACGCCACGATCGTGCGCGGGATCCTGGTACCGGCGTTCATGCGGATCATGGGGCGCGTCAACTGGTGGGCCCCAGCCTGGCTCCAGCGCGCGATCGCGAAGCTTGGCCTGTACGAGGTCGGCTCATCCGGAGCCGATGTTGCCGCTCGGTGACCGGTCGCCGCGGTCAGCGCCTCGACCGACTGACCGAACGCTGGCGCGCGCGGCACGAGGCCCGCATCGCCGCCGAGGGGCGGCAGCCGGCCGATGCCGAACGCGAGGCGAAGGCCGCGACCTTCTTCCCCTGGCAGTCGCAGTCCGCGGCCGAGTACGCGGCGACCCACGGTGCTGCGATGGTCGGCTACACCTACGACGCCTACACGTACACCGATCCGGCCCTCGAGGCATGGCTGCGCGAGCTCGGTGAGCTCCTGCGCGCCCGGGGTCGCCGCTGCTGATGGCACCCCCCTGGGCGGTTGCGATGGTCCGTGACGTCTGCGCGGCGGCCGGTGTCAGCGTTCCGAGCGTGCGATGGCGGAGCGCCCGCCGCCCCGGCTCCTCGGGCGTGACGCGACGGTCCGCGGGGAGCGTCTCGGTGACCGCCGGAACCGATCCCGTCGACCAGCGACTGACACTGCTCCACGAGCTCGCCCACTGGCTCGGACCCGTGCCGCGACGCCGCCGCGGACGGGTCCAGCACCACGACGCCCGCTTCTACGAGATTGCCTTCGACCTGTACCGGCGGTACGAGATCCCGGATGCGGAGGTCCTGCTCCACGAGGGTGGTCGCTACCCCAGCGCGCTGCGCCATGCGCGGCTGGCGGGGATGCCCGGCGCCGATGATGCCTGGCGCGCCCGACGGGACGCGCTCCGCGAGCGGGCCAGCCGGCGGGCACCGCAGCGAGTGCTTGTGGCCGAGCACGTCGTGCGGCTCATTCGCGACGGTCGCTGGACCCGCTGCGCCACCTGCGGCGTGCGGGTGGTCGGGCCGACCCTGGCGCGACTCCGCCGCCGATCCGGCCGGCACATCCTTCTCAGCGCCGGCTAGCAATGGCCTCGCCGCTGCCCCTCGACGGGATTCGGGTGCTCGACTGCTCGCGCGTGTACGCCGGGCCGATCGCGAGCATGCTCCTCGGCGACCTGGGTGCCGAGATCTGGAAGGTCGAGCCGCCGAACGGTGACGAGACGCGCGGCTGGGGTCCTCCTTACTGGGGTGATCCGAGCGATCGACGCAGCGCCTATTTCGCATCGGTCAACCGCAACAAGCGCAGCCTCGTGGTCAACCTCAAGACCGCTGCCGGCCGTGCGCTGCTGGACCGTCTCGCGGGCCAGTGCGACATCCTCCTGCACAACTATCAGCCCTCCGTCGCGGCCGGCCTCGGGCTCGACGCGGATCGGCTGCGCACGGCGCATCCACGCCTCGTCATCGCGACGATCGGCGGCTTTCCCGGAGACGGCGATGCAGCCGAGCGCCCCGCCTACGATCTCGTCGCCCAGGCGGTCAGTGGGCTGATGTCGGTTACCGGCGACCCGTACGGCGGCCCGATGAAGGTCGGCGTGGCGGTGCTGGACCTGACCGCCGGGTTGCAGGCCGCCATCGGCGCCCTCGCAGGTCTGGTGGCGCGAGAACGGGGACGGGCCGACGGCCTGCATGCATCGGTCAGCCTCATCGAGTCTGGCGTGGCCAGCCTCACCAACGTGCTCGGGCATCACCTCGCCACCGGGGAGGAGCCCCGACGATGGGGGACCGGCCACCCCGACATCGTGCCGTACCAGGTCTTCGCGGCCCGCGACGGCCACCTCGTCGTGGCGGTCGGCAACGACGCGCAGTTCGAGCGGCTGCTCCGCGTCCTCGCGCTGGATCCGGACCCGCGCTTCGCCACCAACGAGGATCGGCTCGCCGCGCGTGACGAGCTGGTGGCGGCGCTGGCCATGAGCATCGGCGAATGGGCACGGGACGAGCTCGTCGCGGCGCTCACCGCGGCGGACGTGCCGTCAGGTCCGGTCAATTCGGTCAGCGAGGCCCTCGCGTCCATGGAGGCGGCCCATGACGGCAGCTGGACGCAGACCGCGGACGGGATGCGCATCGCCCCCGCCCCCATCCGGATCGACGGTGAGCGGCTACCGCTCAGGAACCCGCCGCCTCGATTTGGTGGGGACGCGGACGAGATCCTGACCGACGCTGGGCTGAGCTCCGAGGAGATCGAGGCGCTGCGAGCCGAGGGTGCCATCGGCTGAGGCGCGCCGGGTCAGCGCACGCCGTACCCCTGGGCCCAGAGCCACTCGCGCAAGGTGGTGCCGGCGGCGTGGACCGCGGCCGCCGTGGTTCGCCCCACGTAGCGGTAGTGCCAGGGTTCGTAGCTGTAGCAGGTGAGTGCGCTGCTGCCCTTGGGGTAGCTCATCAGCCAGCCGAACTTCCAGGCGTTCGCCGCCAGCCACGCCCCCTCGGTGCTGGTCGCCCAGTCCGCGTAGCGCCAGGGTGCGATGCCCCCAACGGTCTTGAAGTCGATCGCCGTCCCGAGCTGGTGCTCTGAGTGCCCCGGACGCGCGGAGACCCGGAGCGCCTGCGTGTACCCGGACTGGCGTACCCAGCCATCGAAGGTGAGGACCTGCCCCGCGTACGACCGATAGGCCGACTGGACGGCAAGATGGGCCCCAGCCGTACCCGCGGCCGTGATCATGGCCGCCAGGTCCTTCTGCGCGATGGCTCGGATGAAGTACGAGCCATTCAGCCCGGCGTGAGAGGTATCTACCAGGTCGGGGGGCGTGTAGCCGTCCGGCAGCTGGAAGACCGTATCGAGCACCGTCGTGCCCCACTGCCCGTATCCGACCCGGTTTGCCGGCAGGTCGACGTAGTCGCAGGCGGGGAGCGCGGGGATCGAGGCGGTGAGATCGTCCCGGGCGGTCCCATCACGCTCGCCGTGGACCCAGTAGCCCGCCCAGATGCCGGCATCGACGAGCAGGTAGCCGGCATCGCCGATGGTCTGCCAGGCGCTTCCGGTCGCCGTCGACAGCGAGCCCAGGGTGGATCGCTTGAGAGCGGTCAGGTGGGATGGCGAGTCGCCGAACCTGTATCCGGTATAGGTACCCGGAGCGAAGCTGACGCGGTTGGTTGTCGAGACCGTCCAGTTCGTCCGGACCAGCTGGTTGCCGGCCAGGTCGTCCACCAGGCCGGTCAGCGTGACGGTGTAGGTGGTCGCGAACGGAAGCGTCGCTTGCGGGACGAGCGTCGCCGTGCGGCCCGATGGATCGAGGCTGACGACTGAGTCGATCACCCCAACCTCGGAGGAAAGCTGAAAAGACGCGGCGTCCACGCCGTGGACCGGCTCGCTGAAGCTGACCCTGATGCCGGAGGCGTCGAGCTCGCCGCCGGCCGCGGGCTGCTGGCTGACCAGGGTCGGCGCCATCGCATCCGGCGTTGGGGCTGCCGTCGGGCTCGGGGTCGGCTCTGACGCACTGGCCCCGGACCTCGGAGACGGCGTGACGCTGCACGAAGCGTTTCCGAGCACCACGACCAGGCTCGCAAACGCGAGTGAGACCTTCCTCATCCGGCTCATTGTGGGACATCGCCTCGGCGTCGGCCGACGCGGCCCACGGAGGCTAGCCGGCCTCGAGGTAGGCCGTCTCCCCGTGCAGCGCTGCGTCGAGGCCCGTCTCCTGCGCGGTGACATCCACCTTCACGGGGGTGACCCGATCGATGAGCCACAGCATCCCGTAGGTGAAGGCAAAGGCCCAGACCGATGACACGACGACCGCGACGACCTGCTTGAAGAAGAAGGACCCGTTGCCGGCGATCAGGCCATCGGTCCCGGCGGGATTGAAGGCAGTGGTGGCGAAGACGCCAAGCAGGATGATCCCCAGGAAGCCGCCGACGCCGTGGACGCCCCAGACGTCGAGCGCATCGTCCCACTGGAGGCGGTTCTTGAGCGCGACGGCGAAGTAGCAGACGCCACCCGCCGCGATCCCGATGATCACGGAGGTCACCGGCGAGACATAGCCCGCGGCAGGCGTGATGGTGGCCAGTCCGGCGACGGCGCCGGTCAGCAGGCCAACGAAGGTCGGGCGCTTCTCCTGCCACCAGCCGACGACCAGCCAGGTGATCGCGGCGAACGACGCCGCAACATCGGTGTTGAGGAAGGCGACCGCAGTGACCGCGTCGACCTTGAACTCGCTGCCGGCGTTGAACCCGTACCAGCCGAACCAGAGGAGGCCGGTGCCGAGGGCGACGAGCGGGATGCTGTGCGCGCCCGAGTCCTTCACGTGGCGCCGGCCGACATACAGGACCGATGCAAGTGCGGCCAGGCCCGCCGTGTTGTGCACGACGATGCCGCCGGCGAAGTCGAGGACGCCCCACTTCTGGAGGATGCCCCCGCCCCAGATCATGTGGGCGAACGGGAAGTAGACGAACAGCAGCCAGAGGGTCAGGAAGGCGAGGTAGGCCTTGAAGGTGATCCGGCCCGCAAACGCGCCGGTGATGAGCGCCGGCGTGATGATGGCGAACATCATCTGGTAGGCCACGTGGACGAGCAGCGGGATCTGGGTCCCGGGGAACGGCGTGTCGAGGTTGACGCCGCGCAGGAAGGCCATGTCCAGGTTGCCGATGACGCCGCCGACATCACCCGAGAAGGTCAGCGAATAGCCGACGGCGAACCAGATGACGGTCGTCCAGCCCATCGAGACGAACGACTGCATCATGATGGTGAGCACATTCCGGCGGCTGACGAGGCCCCCGTAGAAGAAGGCCAGCCCGGGGGTCATGAGCATCACCAGGCTGCTGCACAGCAGCATGAAGCCGGTGTTGCCGGTGTCGATGGTCATGGGTCCCTCACTCCGCATTTCCGGTTGGCAGCGCGCCATTCTGGGGACCACCCCAATCGGGAGTCAATGGCGGAACTCCACAACCACTTGCAGTCGGGTGTAGAACTAGGCCATGACCTGCCTGGGTCGGGTCGTTACCGCGTCACTGGCGGCGGTCCTCTTCATGACTGGATGCGCGACAGCCGCGCCGTCGGAGAGGAATCCGGCTGTGCTGGTCGAGGGCGAGACCTACGCACCGGCAATCGATCTGGCCAACTTCGACAACCCGATCATCAACGACTATCTCCCCCTCCAGCCGGGATTCGCATGGGTGTACGAGGGCGGGGACGAGCGTGTCGAGGTGACCGTCACGGACCAGACGAAGGTGATCATGGGCGTCACGACGAACGTGATCACCGACAAGGTCTTCGTCGACGGGCAGCTGCAGGAGGACACCGTCGACTGGTACGCAGCCGACGATTTCGGGAATGTCTGGTACTTCGGTGAGCAGACGGCCGAGTACGAGAACGGAGCCGTCACGACCACCGCGGGGTCCTGGGAAGCTGGCGTGGATGGCGCGCTGCCGGGCATCCTCATGCTGGCCGACCCGCGGGTGGGAGACGTCTACCGGCAGGAGTTCTACGAGGGCCAGGCCGAGGACGTGGCCAAGGTCTACGAGCTCGACCAGAGCATCACGGTCCCGGCC
>DATJIJ010000053.1:0-2049 GCA_035493355.1 Candidatus Methylomirabilota bacterium | reverse complement strand
GCCACCGAGCTCGACGGCACCGAAGCCCGCGGCATCGAGCCCCACGCCAGCTGCCTCGAAGAAGACGCGCTGGTCGTCGCCGGGCGCAGCCTCGTCATCGGTCGGGTGCCAGGCCAATCCCGCGTCCACCTGCGAGACCTGGCCACGAGCGATCACTTCGAGCGCCGGCTCCAGCTCCATCGGGATCCCGAGGCCGTGGGCGATGTTGTTCCACGAGCCCATCGGCAGGATCCCCAGCGCCCGGTCAGTGTGTGCCAGCACCTCGGCCACCGGGCCAACCGTGCCATCGCCGCCGGTGACCACCACATCCCTGTCAGGGTCGCCACGGGCCACGTCCGCAGGGTCGTCCAGCTCGGAGAGGCGATGCAGCCGGACGCTGAGCCCGCGCGCCTGGAGGGCGGCCGAGAGTGCCTCCGGCTCAAGCTTGCGGGGGTCGTCCGAGAGGCGGGGCGTGGACCCGGGCTTGCCGCCGGAGACCGGGTTGACGATCAGGAGGAGCGGACGTCGCTCGCCAGTCAAGGGCGCGCCTAGCTGGCGCTGCAGGTCGAGACGGCTGCCACGCCGGCGAAGCGGTCGCTGATCCAGGTCTCCGCCTCGGCCCAGGCAGCCGGCGTCACGATGCTGTCCTCGTGGCCACCGCCCACCGACACCAGCTCCACCGTGTCGCCGACCGCGCACATCGTCGCCACCCCGGAAACCTGCGTGTCGTAGCCGACGGATTCATCGTCCTCCGGCGAGACGACCCGGATCGGGACATCGGTCACGTCGGCGCCGGGGGAGTTGCCGACCAGGAGGGCGCGCCACTCGGGAATCTCGGCCGGGTCGCTGCGGTACGGCGTAGTGGTGAGCTGGCTCGGACCGCAGGCGGCGCGACCCGCGAGGGCAGATGACCGGCCGGCATCGGTCAGGAAGCCCAGGGGCACGTCGTAGATGGCATTCCAGACGCCGAACAACAGCATCGGCGCGTAGGCCGCCGGGATGTTTCCCTCCGCGGCCTGCTGGAAGGCCCACGTCTCGAAGGCGACGAGGTCGGTTGGCGGCGATGCGGCGAAGGCGCCCAGCAGCGGCAGGTCAGGCGCGTAGCTCGGCTTCAGCTGGGCTGCCCACAGCGCGGCGTGGCCACCCTGCGACAGGCCGATGACCACGGCCTGACCCCCGGCATGCGCCTGCGGCAGGCGGGTGGCGGCGCGGATCGAATCGAGGACAGACCGTCCCGCCGAGCGACCGACGATGTACGGGTGGATCCCATCGGTACCAAGCCCCTCGTAGTCGGTGGCGGTCACGACGTAGCCCTTGGTCACCAGCCCACGGATCTGGGGCGGGAGGCCATTGACGCCCTCAATCGAGGGGGCGCAGGTGTCTGCGATGCCACTCGTGCCATGCGCCCACGCCACGATGGGATAGCCGCCTTCGGCGGGGGCCTGCGCCGGCGCCACGATCATCCCGCTCACCGCGACCGGCTGCCCATCGAGGCCGGTTGAGCCGTAGACGACGAACCATGCGCGGGTGCCCTGGTCGGCGCGGATCTCGACGCTCTGGATGATCTGGCCTGGTTCGGCAGTCGCGACCTCCTCGGCGGTGGGGTAGTAGGCGTCCGTGCTGGCGGCCAGTGGCAGCCCGGCCGCAACCGAGGCGGAGGGTGCCGCCGACGGCTCGACCGCTGCGCCACTCGATGGCTGCGCCGTATCGGTGGCCTTCGGCGTGCAGGCGGCCAGGAGCAGCGCGCCGAGGAGGATGGTTCGGGTGCGGCTCGGCATGCCGACACTCTACGGGGTAGAGACAGGGCACGACAGACGCACGCATGGCTTGTCAGCCCCAACTTGTGCAGCACAGGTGCGCAGCCGACCACGACGCGAGCGCGGACGACAGCCGGCGCCGGGGGTGCAACGCGCATGCAAGAGGTCGGGTCGCGCCTGTGAGCGGATTCCGTGCCGGCGGCCGTCATCGTGAGGCGGTCAGACAATCCAGTCAGGAGGACCCTCCGTGACCACTTCCCCGAAGTCCACGACCAAGAAGGCCGTCAAGGCCAGTGGGGGAATCGTCTCCTCT
>DATJIJ010000052.1:0-15207 GCA_035493355.1 Candidatus Methylomirabilota bacterium | reverse complement strand
CGATTCGGGGAGGGGATCGTGGTCACCAGTCGCCTCGAGAAGGGCGACGAGTGGGTGACGGTCGCGTTCGTTGGGCAGGGGATCAAGGAGCTGATCGCCGCCTACGCCGGCCTCGAGCGAACCTGACACGGCCGTCGGGTGGTGCTTGTGCAGCACAGGATCGGTGCAACCTTGCAGCACAAGCGGCCTCGACAGCGGGCCGCCACTAGAATCCCGCCATGGCCGAGCCGATAGATCTCCATGTCCAGGAGCTCCTCGATGGGCTGGCGACCGCCCGCGACGAGTTCCTGGCGGCGGTGGCCGACATCGATCCGGCGCTGCGCACCACGCCGGGGCTCGTCGGTGAATGGTCGGCCCGGGACCTGCTGGCGCACGTCGGCTACTGGTCCGGGCACGCGGCCGAGTCGCTGCATCGGGCCGAGCAGGGTGAGCTGAACGAGTTCGGCAGGGACGACCTCTCGGTCGACGACCGAAATGACGTCGTGACCCGCGTCGCGCGCGAAACGGACTACGCGACGGTGGCCAGCCGCGAGGAGGGCGCCTACGAGGCCTTCGTGGCCCGCCTGGCGAACGTGGATCCGGAGCTGCTCAGCGATCGTGACGCGGATGGCGACACCCTCGAGGAGATCATCGCCTTCGACGGCGCCGATCACTACCGGGAGCACACCCTCGACATCCGTGCCTGGTTCGACGGCAAGGATGCCCCCGACGAGGACGCCCTCGACGAGGCCGATGCCGACTGATCCCGCCGCGCGCGCCGCCGAGCTGCGTGCCGCGATCGACGACGCCAACTACCGCTACCACGTCCTCGACGATCCGACGATCGAGGACAAGGTCTACGACAAGATGCTGCGCGAGCTCACCGATCTCGAGGCCGCGCACCCCGAGCTCGCGACCCCCGATTCGCCGACGCAGCGGGTCGGGGCAGCGCCATCGACCCTCTTCGCCGAGGTCCGGCACGAGTTCCCGATGCTCTCGCTGGGCAACGCCTTCGGCCACGACGAGCTGCGCGAGTTCGACGCCAGGGTCCGCAAGGGACTCGCCCTCGAGGCGGATGCACCGGGCGTTGCCTACGTCTGCGAGCTGAAGATCGACGGCCTGGCGATCAGCCTGAAATACGACGGGCGGTCCTTCGTCCGCGGCGCGACCCGCGGTGACGGCAGCACCGGCGAGGACGTGACCCCCAACCTGCGGACGGTGCGGGCGATCCCGCTCCGGCTGCGGGCCGACCCGCCGGGGGATCGGCTCGAGGTGCGCGGGGAGGTCTACATGCCGCGCGGCGCCTTCGCGACGCTGAACGAGCAGCTGGAGCAGGAGGGGAAGCCGCTCTACGCCAACGCGCGCAACACCGCGGCCGGGACGGTGCGCCAGAAGGACCCGGCCGTCACCGCGGGCCGGAGGTTATCGGTCTGGACCTACCAGCTGGTGGGTGTGCCGGGGCTGGCCAGCCACAGCGAGAGCCTCGAGCTGATGCGCAGCCTCGGGTTCCCGATCAATCCCAACTCGCGGCGGGTCGAGGGGGTCGACGCGGTGATCGAGTACGTCGACGAGTGGGCGGATGCCCGCAAGGACCTCGACTACGAGACCGATGGAATCGTGATCAAGGTCGACAGCGTCGCGCAGCAGCAGCAGCTGGGATTCGTCTCGCGTGCTCCGCGCTGGGCGACCGCCTACAAGTTCCCGGCCCAGCAGGTGACGACGAAGCTCGAGCAGATCGAGGTGTACGTGGGGCGCATCGGTGCGCTTACGCCGGTGGCGCACGTGACTCCGGTCGTGGTGGGAGGCACGACGGTGCGCAACGCAACCCTGCACAACATCGACGAGATCCGGCGCAAGGATCTGCGGGTCGGCGACACCGTCGTGCTGCAGCGCGCCGGCGACGTGATCCCCGAGATCGTCAGCGCGGTGGTCGACGCCCGGGACGGCAGCGAGACGATCTGGGAGATGCCGACCGCATGTCCGGTGTGCGGCACAGAGGCCGTCCGCGAGGAGGGCGGGGTCGTCTGGCGCTGCCCGAACACGTGGTGCCCGGCGCAGCAGATCGGGGGCCTGCTCCACTTCACGGGACGCGGCGGGATGGACATCGAGGGGGCCGGCTACGCGGTCGTGAACCAGCTTGCCGAGCGTGGGTTGCTGAAGGAACCGGCCGACATCTTCAAGCTCAGCGTAGAAACGCTGGAGGGCCTCGACCGATACGCCCGCAAGAGCGCCGAGAACCTCTTCGCCGCCATCCAGGCCGCACGGCGCCGGCCGCTGTCACGGATCGTCAACTCGCTTGGCATCCGCCACGTGGGGGAGCAGACCGCGATCGACCTGGCCAACTGGCTGACCCGCGAGACGCCCCGCGCCGAGGACGAGGACGAGGCCGCCTGGACCCGCCGTGTCGCCGATCGTCTGCGAGATGCCTCCGCCGAGGAGCTCACCGCCGTGTTCGGGATTGGCAAGGTGGTGGCCGAGGCCCTCGCCGGCCACTTCGCCGACGAGCACACGCGCGACACGCTCCATCACCTGCTCGATGCCGGCGTGGTGGCGGAAGCGCCGGCCCCCGGGGCAACCGTGGAGCCTGGCGAGGGACCCCTCGCCGGAAAGACGCTGGTCGTGACCGGCACGCTGGCGGGCTTCAGCCGGGAGGAGGCCGAGGAGGCGATCCGCGTTGCGGGCGGCCATGCCGCGGGATCGGTGAGCGCCAAGACCGATTACCTGGTGGCCGGGGAGAAGGCTGGCAGCAAGCTCGCCAAGGCCGAGAAGCTCGGCGTCGCGATCCTGGACGAAGCGGGGTTCCGTCAGCTGCTGGACGGCAAGGGGTGACCCGAATCGCGCCACCGATTCTCACCCGCCCGTTCCTCCTGGTCAGCTTCGCATCGCTGGCCTATTTCGTCTCCGACGGCACCTCGTTTGCGCTCATCTCGCGATTCGCCATCGGCGAGCTCCATGCGGACGCGCTGGGAGCGGGCATCACCTTCGGGGCGTTCAGCCTCTCGGCCCTCATCCTGCGGCCGCTGGCGGGGCGGCTGGCCGATCGGAGCGGACGGCGGCGGTTGATGATGACGGGCGCACTGCTCTTCGGAGCCGTGATGCTCGCGCACCTGCTGGCCACCTCGCTTGCGATCCTGGTCGTGCTCCGCCTCCTCCTCGGGGTGGCGGAGGCCCTCGTCTTCGTGGCCGCCTTCGCCGCGTCCGCGGATCTGGCACCCCCCGAGCGGCGGGGCGAAGCGTTGACGCTCTTCTCACTGTCGCTGTACGTCGGCATCGCAGTCGGCCCGCTCATTGGCGAGGCTGCGTTTAGGGCGGGCGGATTCCCGGCGGTCTGGATCGCATCCGCCACGTTGGCGGGGGCGGCGGCGCTGATCGCATTGGCGGTGCCGGAGACCCGGCCCGCGGACGGGCCAGGTCCGATCGTGCCAGCCAGGATCCTCCATCCGGCGGGCCTTCTGCCTGGCCTGATCCTGATGACGGGCGTGTGGGGGATGGGCGGCTACTTCACCCTGATGCCGCCGTACGTGGTCGGAACCCTGGGCCTCGATGGGGCACGGCTCTTCCTGCTTGCCTTCGGAGCGACCGTGATCGTCAGCCGCCTCGTCGGGGCAAAGCTGCCTGACCGGATCGGGGCCCGACGCCTGTCGGGGACGGCGCTCCTGGTGACGGCGCTGGGCCTGGGCGTGATGGGATTCCTGCCTACGGTCCCAGGCCTCCTCGCCGGAACGCTGCTCCTCGGTTTGGGCGTGGCCTTCACCACGCCGGCACTGGGCTCCCTCACGGTCAGCCGTGCGTCGCCGAGCGAACGGGGGGCTGCCCTGGGCACCTTCAGTCTCTTCATCGACCTCGCCTTCGGCGCGGGCCCGATCGCGATGGGCGCCGTGGCCGCGATGAGCTCGACGCCGGTCGCCTTCCTGAGCGCGGCGGCGGTGGCGCTGATCGGCGCCGCGATCCTGTGGCGCTGGCTCGAGGACGCCCCGCAGACGGCCCCTACTGGAGCATGACCAGCATCTCAAGCATCGCGGTGCCGGCATTCAGGCCGGCGAGCGCCTTGCCGATGACGGTGCCAACCTCCGGCTGATCGTCGGCCCGCATGGCGTGGCCTGGAAGGCTCGCCGCCACCAGCCGATCACCGGCCTGGATCGGCCCGTTCTCGGCGCTGGCCTTCACCGGCACGATGCCGACCACTGCCATCGGGATCTGATCGGGGGACGTCGGCGCAGGCATCGAAACGCCACCGATGAAGCCCGGCTTGGTCGAGACAACCCCGATCACCGACGATTGACGCGCTCGCGTGGCGCGGGTGAGACGGCCATCGGCCCGCACGGCGACCACATCGCCCGGCTCGGTGGTCCCATCCGCCGGCAGCAGCTCGGCGAAATCGGCCCCGCCACTGTTGAAGGTCCCGTCGCTGTACGCGCTGCCGTCGGTGGCGACCCGGAATTGGGTGTCGGACTGGTCTTTGTTGCGGCACACGATGAAGTCCCCGCCACCAGCTCCGGCCGCATTCGTGCCGCCGTTCTGCATCCAGAGGACCTGTCCCGAGCCTGCGTTGTACAGGTGAGCGGTGGCAAACGCGCTCGAGTTCGTCAGGTACGCGGCCATGCCGTTCGTCGTGTTGTCGTTGTTGCTTTGCAGCGTCGCGTGATCCTTGGTCGCCCCATTTCCGAGAGCCGACACGCCAACCCCGGAAAGCGAGGAGCCGACGACGCCCCATCCGGAGAGGGAATCGCCGTAGATCGCGGTCCCATCCGAGGTGGCCCAGACCCCCGTGCATTTGCCGCCGAAGGCCTTTATGGCGGCACCGATACCGGTTGTCGTTGACCCATTTCGCGCCTGAACCCCGTCGCCATCGGGTGAGTCTGTGCGCCCGTAGACGCCGCGTGTCTTGCCCGTGGTGGGCGTGGTGTAACCCATCAATGCGGTGCCCGGACCGTTCTGCAGCAGCTCGAAGGCAACCACGGAGCTGGAGGTGGTCAGGAGCGTGTTGGAGGTTCCTGCATTGTTCGTGCTGCTGCCGATGATGAGGGCGCTGCCAGCCGCGGCCGCACTGCGGGCGGGTCGCGCCAGGGCAGCAGCGAGGGCCGCTGCGCCGCCTGCGGCGGCCGCCAGCACGGCTCGTCGGGACCGCTGCTGCGCAGGCGAACCGCCATCCACCTCTGACTGGCCTGTCGCCGACTCGATGTCCGTCACGATTGATCCTCCCAGCTCCGTTGGGCGACCGCCTTCAGGTACGGGACCGTCCTGGGCAACCGCCTCATGTGTCCTCTCCATGATCCGCGGAGGGTCAACTCCGCGTAGTCAGTCGCCCTCCGCCAGGAAGGCCTCGACCAGCTCGTCATAGCCGCGGAACGAGGCGCGAACCGTGTGGCCGGACTCCGGGTCGACCTCCAGTCGTGCACCGGGGATCCGCTCGGCCACCAGCCGGGTCGATGCGACCGGCACGACCTGGTCCTGGCCGCCTGCGAGGACGAGTGTTGGCACCGCGATCTCACCGAGCCGATCCGTCACGAACGAGGTCGGGTCGAGGGTCGCCCGCAGCTCACCGATGAACCGCTCCGGGGTGGAGGGGCGTGGCTGGAACCCCGCCTCCACCTTGAAGGCCTCGGCGTGCACGCTCTCCGCCGGCTTGAGCTGGAGGGCCAGGTGGGCGAAGAAGTCGGCCCATTCGCCTCGTTCTGCGAGGTCGAGCCACTGCGCCATGCGTCCGGTCATCGCCGAGTCTGGGGGCGTCTCGGAGGCAACGGACGACAGCACCAGGCGCGCCACGAGATCCGGATGATCGACGGTCAGCCACAGCGCGATGCGGCCGCCACCGGACTCGGCCTCGACCGCCACCGGCGGTGCCACGGCACGAAGGGCGCGCAGGCCGCGCGCCACGGACTCGGCCGTCGCCCGTGGATGCAGCATCCGCGCCGCGTCGGCGGGGTCGTCCGGCAGTGGACGCCCCATCACCACGACCGGCCGCCGGTCCGTCCGACGGCTCCATCGGCGCACATGCGCCTGCTCCGAGCCGGCGAGCGGCCGCAGCCCCGTCTCAACGCCACCGAGCACCAGGAGCGGACGAGCAGGTCCGCCAGGCAGCATCAGCGCCTCGATCCGGCCGCCCGGAATCGGGATGGACAGAGCTCGAGGCTCGTCAGGCATGTCGCGTATTGTGGCTTGCCTGGCGTCGCAGCCATGCCGTACAAGTCCCACTTGTACATCGGCGCATTTCACCTCTGATTCGCGGTCAGACGCGCGCCGGCACAACTGGGACTTGTGCGCGAGCGCGCGAAACGGCTCGTATCGCTCCCATGCCCTTCCAAATGCGCCGATACACAAGCCCCACTTGTAGCAACGCAGAGCCGCGGCCCGGCGCGCCGACATCAGGCCGTGCAGCCCGCCCCGGCTATCATCGGCTCTGTGATCAGCCGATCGGACGTCGAGCATGTGGCCGCCCTAGCCCGTCTTGGCCTCACCGACGAAGAGATCGATCGCCTCGTCCCGCAGCTGAGCCGGATCCTGGAGGCGGTCGGCAAACTCGCCGCCGTGGATACCAGTTCGGTTGGGCCCACCGCACAGGTGATCGCGCTCGAGAACGTGATGCGCGACGACATCGCCCGGCCGAGCATGGAGCGCGAGGCGGCACTGGCGGAGGCGCCGCTGCGCGAGGGCAGCCTCGTGCGAGTGCCCGTGGTGCTCGAAGAGGGGCGCTAGCGCGGTGGCTGAGACTCTGCCGCTCGCGGACCGCACCATCGCCGAGGTCGGTGAACTCCTGCGCCGCCGCGAGGTCAGCTCCCGGGACCTGACGCAAGCGTGCCTGGGGCGCATCGCCCGCGACGGGGAGCGGCTCAATACCTTCCTGGCCATCGGCGAGGAGCGTGCGCTGGCAGCGGCTGACGAGGCTGACGCGAAACTCGCCGCCGGCGACGACCGACCCCTCCTCGGCATCCCGTACGCGCTGAAGGACATCTTCGTGACCCGCGCCCTCGACGACGATGGGCAGCCGAATGGCGGCCTCCCCACCACGGCGGGCTCGAAGATCCTGGAGGGGTACCGCTGCGCCTACGCCTCGGACGCCGAGGACCGGCTGAGCCGAGCCGGCGCCGTCCTGCTTGGCAAGACCAACCACGACGAGTTCGCGATGGGCTCGAGCAACGAGAACAGCGCCTTCGGCCCGGTCCACAACCCGTGGGACGACAGCCTCGTGCCAGGCGGCAGCAGTGGCGGATCGGCCGCGGCGGTCGCATCGGGGCAGGCCTACTTCGCCACCGGGACCGATACCGGCGGCAGCATCCGCCAGCCCGCTTCGCTCTCCGGGATCGTGGGCATGAAGCCCACCTACGGGCGGGTGAGCCGATACGGGATGGTCGCCTTCGCGTCGTCCCTGGACCAGTGCGGCCCGCTCGCGCGCTCCGTCGCCGATGCAGCGGCGGTCCTCCAGGCGTTGGCCGGGCACGACCCGCGCGACTCGACGAGCGTCGACGTGCCGGTGCCCGACTATGCGGCCGCGCTGACGGGCGACGTGAAAGGCCTGCGGCTCGGCGTCCCGCGCGAGTACTTCGTGGCCGGCATGGAGCCGGGGGTCGAGGCGGCGGTGCGCTCCGCCATCGGCGTGCTGGAGGGGATGGGCGCGGAGATCGTCGAGGTCTCGCTGCCCTCCACCGACCACGGCCTGGCGACGTACTACATCATCACCCCGGCCGAGGCGAGCGCGAACCTGGCCCGATACGACGGCGTCCGGTATGGCCTGAGTGCCGGCGACGACGACCTGCTGGAGAACTACCTGCGCACCCGCGGCTCGGGCTTTGGGCCCGAGGTGAAGCGCCGCATCATCCTGGGCACCTACGCCCTCTCGGCCGGCTACTACGACGCCTATTACGTGAAGGCGCAGCAGGTCCGCACCCTGATCAAAGCCGAGTTCGACGAGGTTCTCTCCAGCGTGGACGCGCTGCTGGCGCCCACCTCGCCGAGCGTCGCCTTCAAGATCGGCGCCAAGACCGACGACCCGCTGCTGATGTACCTGAACGACGCCTGCACCCTGCCGGTCAACATCGCCGGCCTGCCGGGGATATCGGTGCCGTGCGGGCTCGCCGAGGGCCTGCCGGTGGGCTTCCAGGTGATTGGGCGCGCCTTCGACGAGCCGACCGTGCTCCGCGTGGCCGATGCCTACCAGCGCGCTGCCGGCTTCGCCGACCTCCGCCCTCCCACCGCGCACGACTGACCCGATGAGCCGACGCGCCGCCGTAACCGCAACTGCGCCGCTGGGCAGCAGCCATCGCCACCTGACGGTCGCCCCGGAGCCGAACCGAGCGCGTCATGGCACCGCGCTGCGCGCCGGGGTGCTCGGCGCGACCGATGGCCTCGTCTCCAATCTGAGCCTCGTGATGGGCGTCGCGGGATCCGGCGTCTCGCACACCGTCGTTCTCCTCGCCGGCCTTGCCGGGCTGGTCGCCGGCGCGCTGTCGATGGGCCTCGGGGAGTACCTGTCGGTCCAGAGCTCGCGCGAGCTGTTCGCCCGCGAGCTGGAGATCGAGGCGAACGAGCTCCAGACGAATCCCGACGCCGAGGTCGACGAGCTGTGCTCGATCTATGAGCGCAAAGGCTTTCCGAGCGCGCAGGCGCATCAGCTTGCGGAGCGGATCGTGCGCGGCGACCCGACGTTCGCGCTCGACACCATGGCGCGGGAGGAGCTTGGATTCGACCCGAAGCAGCTGGGAGGGTCGGCCTGGGTAGCGGCCGGCACCTCGCTCGTTCTCTTCGCCTTTGGGGCACTCGTGCCGCTCGTCCCGTTCGTGATTTTCAGCGGCACGCCCGGGCTGGTGGGCTCTGCGATCGTCAGCGGCATCGCCCTGTTCGGGCTGGGGGCCGGGATCACCGGCCTGACCGGGCTGAATCCGATCAAGGCGGGCGCCCGCCAGCTTGCGTTCGGGGCGGCGGCCGCGGCCATCACCTACGGCATCGGGTCCCTGGTGGGCGGGGTCATCGGTTGACTGATCCGTACGTTGCCCAGGTGGAGGAATGGCGGGCGGAGCGCGAGGCCCGCCTGCGCACCCGGGAGGGGTGGCTGGCCCTGGTCGGACTCTCCTGGCTGACGCCGGGGGAGAACCACGTCGGAGCGCACCCGTCCAGCCAGGTCGTCCTCCATGGCCACGAGGTTCCGCCGCGGGTCGGGTCCATCTGGCTCGAGGACGGGGTGGCACGATTCGTGCCCCACGAGGGGGTCGACCTGCCCGAGACGCTACTCAAGGACGACCTCGACGGCGACCCCACCCTGCTGGAGCTCGGATCGGTGTGCTTCCACCTCATCAAGCGCGGCGAGCGCTTCGGGGTGCGGGTCCGTGATGGCGCCGCGCCCGCAATGGCGACGTTCACGGGCATCGATCACTTTCCGATCGACCCGACGTGGCGCGTGACGGCGCGCCTCGAGCGTTCGCCGGCCCAGACGACCATCGAGATCGAGGACATCACCGGCGCCCATAGCGAGGATGCGACCCCTGGATCGGTCGCCTTCGAGCGTGAGGGGCAGACCTGGCGGATCGCGGCGTTGCCCGGGGACGACGACGGCGAGACGCTGTGGCTCATCTTCGGCGACGCCACCAACGGGACCGATACCTACGGTGGCGGTCGCTTCCTGTACACCGAGGCGGTGGCCGACGACGGCAGCGTGGTGGTCGACTTCAACCTGGCCTACAACCCGCCCTGCGTCTTCTCGCCCTACGCCACCTGCCCGCTGCCACCCCCGCAGAACCGTCTGGGGCTGCGGATCGAGGCGGGGGAGAAGGTCTACCACGCCGCTGAGGAGCAGGCGCACCCGCGGTAGGGCTGCCTCGTCAAGGGCGATCGTGCAGTCGTGCTGCACGTACGCACGAGGGGGCGTGACGCGCGCCCTACTCGTCGAGGCCGTGAGGTAGCTACCCCTCTGCCCCGAGCTCCTCGAGATCCAGGCCCCGTTCCACCCGTCGTAACGCCTCGTCACTGATGACCCCGCGGTCGCGCAGGGCGATCACCGCCAGCCGCTGGGCGTCGATGACCGCATGCTGGATCGCGGCGTGCTCGACCTGCTCCTGGTCGTGCGTGACACCGCCGGACTCGTGGTCATGCTCGAGGTGCTCGGTGGCGTGGGCGTGTCGCTCCCGCAGGTGGTCGATGAGCTCCATGTGCCCCGGCCACTCCTCGGCGAGGCCGTCAAGACGGGCGAGGGCGGCGTTGATAGCGGCTTCGCGAGCGTGCAGCTCCTCGTGATCGGCGCTGCCGTCGTCGCCGACCCCCAGCCACCGGATCAGCAACGGCAGCGTGAGCCCCTGGCCGACCAGCGTGGCCAGGATGACCGAGAAGGTCAGGAAGATCACCAGGTCGCGCTCAGGGAAAGGGCCGCCACCCTTGACGTTGAGGGGCAATGCCAGCGCGGCCGCCAGCGAGACCACGCCCCGCATCCCGGCCCAGCCCACGATGAGCACGTTGCGCGGCGCCGGCACCACCTCCCGCTCGCGGACGCGACGCGATAGCAGCATCGGCAGGTAGGTTCCGGGGAAGACCCACACCAGGCGCACCACGATCACGGTCACGCTCACGATCACGGCCCACGACGCAAGCTCTCCGAAGGTGCGGGACGCCGACAGCGTGTCGAGGATGGTGGGCAGCTGGAGGCCGATGAGGATGAAGACCAGCCCGTTAAGCGTGAAGACGACCATCTGCCATACCCCGGAGCCGAGGACGCGAGCGTCCGAGCCGAGGATCCGGGGCGCCGCGCGCCCCACCATCACGCCGGCAGTCACTACCGACAGCACGCCAGAAACCCCCAGGACCTCGGCAGGCAGCCACGCCCCGAATGGCGCCAGCAGGGAGATCAGCACCTCGACCGGCGGGTCGGTGAGGCGGCCGATCACCCAGATGATCACGTAGCCGGCGATGAGGCCGACGGCGACCCCCCCGACGCTCACGACCACGAACGAGAGGGCCGCCTGGCCGAGCGAGAAGGTGCCGCTCACCGCCGCGACGACCGCCAGCCGGTAGGCGACCAGCGCGGTAGCGTCGTTCACCAGGGACTCTCCCTCGAGAATCGTTACCACCCGGCGAGGCAGGCCCAGGCGTTGCGCGATGGCTGTCGCAGCCACTGCATCGGGCGGGGAGACGATGGCGCCCAGGGCGAAGGCCACCGCCCACGGCACGCCAGGCGCCAGCGTGTGAACGGCGACCGCCACGATGATCGTGGTCGTCAGAACCAGCCCCACCGCGAGCAGGCCGATGGGTCGCGCGTTGACCTGGAGGTCGCGCGGGGAGGTGAAGAAGGCGGCGGCGAAGAGGAGGGGCGGCAGGAAGAGGAGGAAGACGATATCCGGTGCCAGCTCGACGCGGGGCAATCCCGGCACCAGGGCCGGGACCAGCCCCAGCAGCAGGCCGCCCACCGTCATCAGGATCGGGTATGGGATCCCGATCCGACGGGCGACGACGGTGAGCAGCGCAACCAGGAGCAGAAGCGCCAGGACGACCTCGACGGGTTGCACGCCGCAAGCCTAGCGTGAGGGTTACACTCCCGGCGGCATGACCACCGAACCCGCCGCGCCCCGCGTCGCCCGTCCTCCCTCCGACTTCCTCTCGGACAAGGTTCGCTCCCTGAAGCCGTCGGGCATTCGTCGCTTCTTCGACATGCTCGCCGAGATGAAGGACGTCATCAGCCTCACCATCGGTGAGCCCGACTTCACCACGCCTGAGCCGATTACCCGTGCCGCCATCGCCAGCCTCGAGGCGGGCGAGACGCACTACACGGCGAATGGCGGAATGATCGAGCTGCGCGAGGCGATCGTCGCCGACCTCGAGGCGCGCTACGGAATCAGCTACCACGCACGCGACGAGCTGATCATCACTGTGGGCGCCTCAGAGGCGGTTGACGCGGCGCTGCGTGCGATCTGCGACCCGGGCGACGAGGTGATCTACCACGAGCCCACGTTCGTTGCCTACGCCCCCTGCATCACGCTTGCCGGCGGCGTTCCGGTCGCCATCGCGACGGGGGACGAGACCGATTTCCGGATCACCGCCGCGCAGCTCGAGGCGGCCATCACGCCACGCACCAAGGCGCTGTTCCTGGCCTATCCCAACAACCCCACCGGCGCGGTCCTGGATCGCGCACAGCTCGAAGAGATCGCCGCGGTGGTGGAGCGGCACGACCTGATGGTCATCACCGACGAGATCTACGAGCGGCTGGTCTACGGCGGCCACGAGCACGTGCCCTTCTCGGCGCTGCCCGGAATGTGGGAGCGGACCGTGCTCATCGGCGGCTTCAGCAAGAGCTACGCCATGACCGGCTGGCGCATCGGCTGGGTGGCCGCCCCGGCGGAGCTGATGGTCGGGATCGCCAAGGTCCACCAGTACGGGATCATGTGCGCGCCCACCGTCGCCCAGTTCGCGGCGCTCGAGGCGCTGCGCATCGGTGAGCCTTTCGTGATCCAGATGCACGACGAATACGACCGGCGGAGGCAGCTCATGACCCGGCGCCTGAACGAGATCGGGCTGCACTGCTTCGAGCCGCGTGGCGCCTTCTACTGCTTCCCGAATATCGCCGGCACCGGGATGGACGACGAGACCTTCGCCCAGGCGCTCCTGCACGAGGAGCGCGTCGCGGTCGTCCCCGGCACGGCCTTCGGACCATCAGGGGCCGATCACGTCCGGATGTGCTACGCCACCGCCTACGAGGATCTCGTCGAGGCGCTCGACCGCATCGAGCGCTTCGTCAAGCGTCACTCCGACTGAGGCCAAAGGCCCGCACGTACGGACGTACCATCCACCAGCCCTGATTCGGGCACGTATGCTGCGGCATGACCAATTGGCGACGAACAGTGCAGGGCTTCTCCGAGACTGCGGAGAACTATGCCGACACCATGGCCCCGTCGCTGCGGACCATGGCCGTCTCGGTCGTCCAGCGGGCGGAGCTCCGGGCCGGGGATCGGATCCTGGATGCGGGCACCGGCACCGGGATCGGCGCCGCGGCGGCCTTGACCGCCGGGCGGGAGGTGGTCGGCGTGGATGCGGCCGCCGGGATGCTGGCCATCGCGCGGCGAGAGGTTCCCGGAGCGCGCTTCGTGGAAGCCGATTATTCGAAGCTTCCCTTCCCCGCAGGCTCGTTCGACGTCGTCATGTCGGTCCACGCCCTGCACTTCGCAGTGGACCCGGTGGCCGTGCTCGCCGAGTGGCGCCGTGTCACCACCGCCGGTGGACGCCTCTCGCTGTCGGTGCCCGGCCCACGGACCGCGCTCTCGTACCGCCTCTTCGACCCGATCTACCGCCGGCACGGCCTCCTGCGACGGATCGAGGTGCCGACCCGGGCCAAGCTCCTGTCACGGGCGCGCGCCGCCGGTTGGCGCTCGGTCACGGTGGTCGCCGATCCAACGACGACGATCCGCCTGGCCGGTCCCGACTCCTTCGAGCGCTGGATGAAGACGGGCTCGCGCTCGGTCGCCAGCCGGGCGCTCAGCGACGAGCAGTTCGCCGCGCTCTCGTCGGACCTGCTGGCCGCCACCCCGGTCGGTCCGGATGGCCGCCTCCACATCCCGTTCGGGACGCTCTACCTGACGGCGCGCAACCCCTAGCGGGCGTGCTCGATGCAGGCCGTCGCCAGCGGCAGCAGGGCGCCGGGTGAACGCTCACCGGTCGCGGTTGACTCGGCGGTCAGGTCGATCTTGGGATCCTCCGCGATGAGCCGCCAGATCCAGCGCGCATCCATGCTGTCCTCCTGCTCGTTGACCTGCGCATCGGTCTGCAGGCGGAGTCCGCGCACGCTCGCCCAGCGGTGAATCTCCCCCCGGAGTGACCACGGTCCCTCCGGATCGGTGCTCGCCGGCTGGTAGTGGTAGTCGAGCAGGCCGATGTCGGTCGCGACGAGGACGCGCAACCGCCCGTTCTCCGGGTTGAGCGCGACGTGCGCCGCGAGCTCAGCGGCTCCCAGCTCGCCGAGCTGACGCTGGAGGATGGCCCGCGCCCGTCCGAGGGAATCCCACTCACCGATCTTCATGGCGGGGAGGATAGCGGCTGCTTCCCGGCCGGTCGACGTCGGCCCTGCCGTCGCGCTCGTTTGTGCAACCGTGCAGCACTGGTGCACCAACCGCCGTGACACGGAGGAACCCGGTCGGTGCCGCCACCGCCGACCCGCCCCTACAATCCGGCCATGGCGGTAGCGACAACCTACGAGACAGTCATCGGCATCGAGGTGCACGCCCAGCTGCGCACCGAGTCGAAGATGTTCTGCCACTGCCCCACCGCCGCGCCGGAAGGTGCGAAGGACGAGCCGAACACTCGCACCTGCCCGGTCTGCCTGGCACTCCCCGGCACCCTCCCGGTCATCAACCGACGGGCCGTGGAGCTGGTGATGCTCACCGGGCTCGCCCTCGACTGCGAGATCCAGACCGCCGCGGTCCGCTTCGAGCGCAAGAACTACTTCTACCCGGACCTGCCGAAGGGCTACCAGATCAGCCAGTACGCCCTCCCGCTGTGCGCCAACGGTCGCCTCGAGGTCCCGGTCGCGGCCGAGGAGCGGACGGTCAGCATCGGCATCACCCGGGCGCACCTGGAGGAGGACACCGCCCGCCTGCAGCATGGCGGCCGCGGCTACTCACTCCTCGACTTCAATCGGGCCGGGGTGCCCCTGATGGAGATCGTGACCGAACCCGACGTGCGGAGCCCCGCCCAGGCGCGAGCCTACGGCGAGACCCTGCGCGACATCCTGCGCTACATCGGCGCGTCCGACGGCGACATGGAGACCGGCTCCATGCGCATCGAAGGAAACGTCAGCCTGCGACCGATGGGGACCGATGCCTTCGGCACCAAGGTCGAGGTCAAGAACCTGAACTCCTTCCGCTCGCTCGAGCGCGCCATGGAGTTCGAGGTCGCCCGCCAGGCCGATGCCCTGGAGCGCGGCGAGCGGCTGGTGCAGGAGACGCGCGGCTGGCAGGAGACCGAGGGGCGGACCATCCCGCAACGCTCCAAGGAAGAGGCGAACGACTACCGCTACTTCCCGGAGCCCGATCTGCCCCCGCTGCGACCGTCGGAGGAGTGGGTGGCGCAGATCCGCGCCGGCCTTCCCGAGCTGCCAGCGGCACGCCGAGCCCGCTACGGGGACGAGCTTGGCCTCTCGGCGTACGACGCCGGCGTCCTTACCGCGGACCTGGCCCTGGCCGACTACTTCGACGAGGTGGTCAGCGCCGGGATCGCCGCCAAGACAGCGGCGAACTGGGTGACCGGCGAGTTCAGCCGGCT
>DATJIJ010000051.1:0-10516 GCA_035493355.1 Candidatus Methylomirabilota bacterium | reverse complement strand
CGTACTGGATCGGGAGGCGCATGTCCGGGAGCCCGAGCTGGGCCTTGAACGAGCCGTCGGTGAACTCGACGAGCGAGTGCACCACGCTCTGGGGGTGGATCACGGCCCGAATCCTATCGTACGGCAGGCGGTACAGCCATCTGGCCTCGATCGCCTCGAAGGCCTTGTTGACCAGCGTGGCCGAGTCGATGGTGATCTTGGGACCCATCTGCCAGGTCGGATGAGCGAGTGCCTCGGCAGGTGTCACGTCCTCCAGCTCGCCGCTGGCTCGGTCCCGGAACGGACCACCGGATGCGGTGAGGATCAGACGCGCGACCTCCTCGAGGCGTTCCCCGGCGAGGCATTGCCAGATCGCCGAATGCTCGGAGTCGATCGGCCGTAGCCGGTCCAATGGGTCGCCGCCGAGCTCCTCCAGAAGCCGCTCGACCAGGTGACCGCCGGTGACCAGCGTCTCCTTGTTGGCGAGCGCCACGCGACGGCCGCTGCGCAGCGCTGCGAGCACGGCGGCGAGCGCGGTCATGCCGGTGGTCGCGACCACCACGATCTCGGCGGCGTCGAGGGTCGCGAGCTCTTCGAGGCCGCCCTCCGCCCAGCGATCGCGCGCGATCTCGTGCGGGCGCGCGTCGGCGCACCAGGCGCGAGCGTCGGGCCATCTGGCGAGCTGCGCGGCGAACTCGTCGGTCGCGCGGCCGGCGGCCAACCCGACGAGCGAGAAGGACTCCGGATGGGCGGCGATCACCTCGACCGCCTGGCGCCCGATCGATCCGGTCGATCCGAGCAGGACGACCGCGGTCACAGGCTGTAGCCGGAGGTCAGCAGCGCGTAGATGACGAGGACCGGTGCGGCGAAGAGGAACGAGTCGATGCGGTCAAGGACGCCGCCATGGCCGGGCACCAGGAAGCCGGATTCCTTCCGTCCGGCCGCCCGCTTGATCAGCGACTCGGCGAGGTCGCCGGCCTGCGCAGCGAGCCCGATGATCGGGCCGATCACGAGGGGCTGCCAAGGCTCGAGCCCGATCAGCCAGGCGCCGATACCCGCCGCCACGGTGCCGGCCAGAAGCCCGCCGACGAGCCCCTCGACGGTCTTGGATGGGCTGATGTGGTCGATCAGCCGGCGCCGCCCGAGCCAGCGTCCGGTGAGGTACGCCCCCGAGTCATAGCCCCACACCACCAGCAGGAGGAGGAGCATCCACGCGGTGCCGGCGTGAAGGTTGAGGGCGCCGATGGGCGTCGCCGCGGTGCCGCCGCTGGGGGCCAGGTGAGCGACGACCACGATGAAGGGCGCCAGCAGCGCCACGTAGGCGATCCCGAACGAGGTGACCGCCCAGGTGAGGAACCCGTCTCGGGGCTCGGCGCGCGTGAATCCGGCCACGCCCAGCAGCACGACCGCCGCGGCGAAGACGAGGGTCGGCAGGCCCGGCGGGTCGGTGGCACGCAGCAGGTCGGCCAATGTCCCGCCGACGAGTGCCTGGTTGGCGGCCACCAGCCCGGCACCCGCCACCACGATCCCGGTCGCCAGCGCCACGACCTGCGGAGGGGCAAAGCCACCCGCGTCGAGGAGCGCGATGAGCTCGACCATCGCGAGGAAGACGAGGAGGCCGACCAGCGAGGAGACCCACGGCTCGCCCGCGAGCGCGACGAGGACGACGATCGGCGCCAGGATGCCGGCGCTGATCAGGCGGGTGGCGAGCATCGGACCATCATGCGCCGTAGCGTCGCTGGCGTTGGGCGAACTCCTCGATCGCGGCGTCGAGATCGGCCTCGACGAAATCGGGCCATAGCGTGTCGGTGAAGACGAGCTCGGCATAGGCGCCCTGCCACAGCAGGAAGTTGCTGGTGCGCTGCTCGCCCCCGGTCCGGATGATCAGGTCGGGGTCGGGCTGGCCGGCGGTGTAGAGATGCTCGTCGAAGCGCTCCTCGTCGATCTCGTGGGCAGGCACGCCCGCGGCCACCAGCGCGCGCGTGGCGTCGATGATCTCGGCGCGGCCCGCGTAGTTGAAGGCGATGTTGAGGGCCATCTTCGTGCCGCCCCGGGTGCGATCCTCCGCTTCCCGGATGGATCGGACGATGTCGGCCGGGGCCTCGTGCAGGCGTCCGATGACCCGGACCCGAATCCCCTCCTCCACCAGCTCGTCGGTGTACTGACGAACGGCGCCGTCGATCAGGCCCAGCAGCCCGGCGACCTCGTCGTCCGGGCGCCGCCAGTTCTCGCGGCTGAAGACGTACAGCGAGAAGACGTCGATCCCCTTGTCGGGAGCCACGCGGACGATGGGACGGATCGCCTCGACCCCCTGGACGTGGCCGGCGATCGCCGGGAGGCCGCGCGCGGCGGCCCAACGGCGGTTGCCGTCCATGATGATCGCGACGTGTCGCGGATGCTCACGGACCGGCAGCGCCTCAGACCTCCATCACTTCCGCTTCTTTGCGCTCGCTGCGCGCGTCGACGGTCTCGACGAAACGGTCCGTCATCCTCTGCAGCGCGTCCAGCTCGCGGCGCTCCTCGTCCTCCGACAGGCTCCCGTCGCGCAGCGCCTTCTTCAGGTGGTCGGCCACCTCGCGACGATGGACGCGCATCTCGACTCGCGCCTCCTCGGCTCGCTTGCGGACCTGTTTCACCATGTCGCGCCGTCGCTCTTCGGTGAGCGGCGGGACGCTGAGGCGCACGACGGTGCCATCGACGTTCGGCGTCAGGCCGATGTCGCTCTTGATCAGGGCGCGCTCGATCGCCGACAGGACCGATCGGTCCCAGGGCTGGATGACGATCAGGTGCGGGTCGGGGGTGCTGATGCCCGCGATCTGGTTCAGCGGGGTGGGCGTGCCGTAGTACTCGACCTGGATCCGCTCGACGAGCGCCGTCGAGGCTCGGCCCGTGCGGATCCCCGCAAAGTCACGGTCCATCGCCTCGATCGACCGTTGCATCTTCGGCTCGACCGCCAGGATCTCTGCGTGCGTCACGATCGCTCCTCCCCGATGCGTGTACCGATCGCCTCGCCACGGACCGCCCGAAGGATGTTCCCCGGCTGCGTCATATCGAAGACCACGATCGGCATCTCATTGTCCATTGCCAGGCTCACCGCCGTGCTGTCGAGGGCCTCGAGGCGGCTGGCCAGGAGTTCGGTATAGCCGATCTTTGTGAACCGCGTCGCGCCGGGGTGCTTCTCCGGATCGGCGTCATACACGCCATCCACCCGCGTCGCCTTCAGGATCACCTCGGCCGCCAGCTCCACCGCGCGGAGCGTCGCGGCGGTGTCGGTGGTGAAGTACGGATTACCGGTCCCAGCCACGAGGACGACCACGCGTCCTTTCTCGAGGTGGCGCACCGCGCGACGCCGGATGTATGGCTCGGCGATCTCGTTCATCGCAATGGCGCTCATCACGCGGGTCGGACAGCCGGCCTGCTCCAGGGCGTCCTGCAGCGCGAGGCCGTTCATGGCCGTCGCCAGCATCCCCATGTAGTCCGCCGTCGCTCGGTCCATCCCGGACGCCGCTGCCGCGACGCCGCGGAAGATGTTGCCGCCCCCGACGACGACCGCCATCTCGATCCCATCGCGGCGCGCCTCGGCCACCTGCGCGGCGATGCCGCGGACGATCTCAGGGTCGATCCCATACTGGCGGTCGCCCATGAGCGCCTCGCCGGAGAGCTTCAGCAGCACCCGGTGCGGCAACCTCGCGACCTCGCGGGCGGGATCGGTCAATTAGGCGGCCTCCTGGCCGTCGCGTTCCGCGGTCTCGCCAACCGCCATCCGCGCGAAGCGCGCGACCCGGATATTCTCGCCCAACAGGGCGATCTTCTCGCTGATCAGGTCGCTGACCCGTCGCTCGGTGTCGCGGAACGGCATCTCGAGCAGGCAGACCGACTCGAGCCACTTGTTGAGCTTCCCCTCCACGATCTGGGGGACACGGTCCGCGGGGCGCCCGTCGCGCTCCGCCTCCGCGGCGAACTCGGCCTGCCGCTCGGCCAGCACCTCGGCCGGCACCTCGTCACGGCTCACCCAGCTCGGCGAGAGGCCGGCGACCTGCATCGCAAGCTCACGGGCAAGCTGCTGGAAGTCGTCGGTGCGCGCCACGAAATCGGTCTCACAATTGAGCTCCAGGAGCACGCCGAGGCGCGCACCGTGGTGGATGTAGCTGGAGATGACGCCCTCGCGCACCTCGCGGTCGGCTTTCTTGGCCGCGGTCGAGAGACCCTTCTCCTTGAGCCAGGCGACGGCCTTCTCGACCTCGCCGCCGCTCTCCTCGAGCGCGCGCTTGCAATCCATGATCCCGGCCCCCGTCTGCTCACGCAGGGCCTTCACGTCCTCGGGTCTGATCATCGCGTGTGGTTCGTTCCTTCCTGTCAGGACCGATGCTGCCTCAGGCAAGCGTCGGATCTTCGTCGGTCTCTTCCTCGGCGGCCTCGGCGGCTCGGCGAGCGCGCGCTCGGCGCTCCTCCTCCTCGTCCTCCTCGGGCTCGGGCTCGAAGACGAGCGCCTCGCCGCTTGCCAGGGCCGCGCTGTAGTCGGCGTCGGCCACCAGGGCCGCGTCGTCGACCGGCGGCAGCGCCTCGGCCTGCTCGAACTCCTCGTCCAGGCGAGCCTGTCGCTCTGCCTGCGCCTCGAGCGCGGCGTCCGCGACCTGGGCGGAGATGAGCCGCACGGACCGGATCGCGTCGTCGTTGGCCGGGATCACCCAGTCGATCTGGTCTGGGTCGCAGTTCGTGTCGGTGATCGCCACGATCGGGATCTCCAGCCGTCGCGCCTCGAGCACGGCAATCGACTCACGGTGCGGATCGACGATGAAGAGAGCTCCTGGCAGGCGGCGCATGCGCCGGATCCCGCCGAGGGCGGTGTTGAGCTTCGCGATCTCCTCGGTGAGCTTGCCGGCCTCCTTCTTGGTGAGGCGCTCGAACTCGCCGGCATCGCGTCGCGCCTCGAGCGCCTCGAGGCGCTGGATGCGTCGCTTGATGGTCGTGAAGTTGGTGAGCATCCCGCCCAGCCAGCGGTTGTTGACGTAATGCTGCCCGCTGCGCTCCGCCTCGGTCGAGACGGTCTCCTGGGCCTGCTTCTTGGTGCCCACGAAGAGGATCGAGTCGCCGCGGCGGATCGTCTCGCGCACGAACTCGAGTGCGGCATCCAGGCGGGTGACCGTCTGGGCCAGGTCGATGATGTGGATCCCGTTGCGCTCCCCGAAGATGAAGTCGCGCATCTTCGGGTTCCACCGCCGGGTCTGGTGTCCGAAGTGGACGCCAGCCTCCAGCAGCTGCTTCATGCTGATCGCAGCCAAGTGTGTTCCTCCGGTTCGTTCCTCCGCTCGCCTCAGCTCCCGCAGGTCGACCCGTCCGTGACGGGCACCGTGGACCGCGGGATCGGCGGGCGTGTGTGATGGGGTCGCTCGGTCGCACGCATTGAGCACGTAACTGACCGCGCGGCAGTATAGCATCGGGTCGCCCAACCCTCCCCGGGCACGCTCGGGGCACCCCCGCAAACGGTACCGAAGTACCCCAATCCCCATCCCTCTCGTACCTTGACCCGGTCTGGATGCCTGCGACGATGCGGCTGCCTGTTTTCGAGGAATCGCAGCCAGATGCCACATCGGACCCGCCTGCCCCTGGTACGCATCGCCGCCCTGCTGGCGGTGATCGCCGGCGGTGCCATCGCGCTGCCGGCGGCGGCGACCGACCGCGTCGTGGTCGTCCAGCCGGGCGATACGCTCAGCGAGATCGCGCTCAGGAACGGCCTCAGCGTGGCGGAGTTGAGCGCGCTCAACGGCATCAGCGACCCGAACCGCATCTACGCCGGCCAGCGCCTGCGCCTGACCGGAGGGGCGGCGAACGCACCGACGGCAGCGAGCGCGAAGTCGCAGCCGGTCGTCCACGTGGTCGCCAGCGGCGAGAACCTGACCGGCATCGCGCGGCGCTATGGATCCACCATCGCGGCCATCGCGAAGGCAAACGGGATCGTCAACCCGTCCTTCGTGCGCACCGGGCAGCGGCTCACCATCCCGGGCACGGCAGCACCCGCCGCTGTAAAGCCCGCCACCGCCCAGCCGGCCAAGGCGCCAGCTGCCGTCGCGGCACCCACCATCCACGTCGTCGCCAGCGGCGAGAACCTGACCGGCATCGCGCGGCGCTATGGATCCACCATCGCGGCCATCGTGAAGGCCAACGGGATCGTCAACCCGTCCTACCTTCGCACCGGGCAGCGGCTCGTCATCCCGGGTGCCGGCGGAGCGGCACCGAGCACCACCGGCACCATGCCAGCCACCATGTCGTCACTGGTCGCGGCGCGCGCGGCGATCGGCGACATCATTCGAGCCGAAGCCAAGGCGCGGGACGTGCCGGTCGCCTTCGCGCTGGCGGTGGCCTGGCAGGAGTCCGGCTGGCGGGCAGGAGTCGTGAGCCGTGCCGGCGCCGTCGGCGTCATGCAGCTCACGCCACCGACGCGGGACTGGGTCGCGGCCACCATGCTCGGCCACGGAATCGATCTGTACGACGCGCGCTCCAACGTCGAAGCGGGAGTGGCGCTGTTGCGGCACTACCTGGACCGCTACCACGGCGACCGCTCGCTGGTGCTGGCGGCCTACTACCAGGGACAGAGCGCCGCGGATCGATACGGCGTCTACAAGGTGACGAGGCCGTACATCGCTTCCGTCACGGCGCTCGAGAAGTTCTTCCGGAGCTGACGTTGCCGCAGCTCACCACGCATCGATGCCAGGATGATGCCTGAGCCGCCATTGACCCACGCCATCCGGTCGAACCTCCACCAGGTCGATCCGCAGACCGCTGACATGGGGTGTCGGCGCATCGGCGACGAATCGTCCAAGAGCTGACCGCAGGCGTCCCAGCCGACGGGCGCCGATGGTCTCGAGCGGCTGACCCGCTCGACCGGTCTGCCGCAGCTTGACCTCGATCGCCACCAGGGTCTGCGTGCCGTCGAAGGCCACGATGTCGAGCTCGCCTGCGGCGCAGCGCCATCGTCGCGCAACGACGGTCCAGCCGCGGGTGGTCAGCCACTCGGCGACCGCAGCCTCCGCTCGTTCGCCGAGCGCATGTCGCGGGTTCGGCACCCTGGGTTCGCTCCTCGACGGGAGGCGAGCAGCTAAGTGGACTACTCCTCGGGGTCCAGCTCCTCTTCGGGATCGAGCTCCTCTTCGGTGAAGACGGCAGCCTCGAGGAGGCTCTCGAGCGAGAGCTGCTCGCCGGCCAGCCAGAGTCGGAGCGGCGCGAACGAGCGGCGGTGCCATTCGCACGGGCCCTCGTTGATGAGCGCCTCCACGTGCCGGGGCGTCCCGTAGCCCTTGTTGCGAGCGAAGCCGTATGCCGGATAGCGGTCGTCGAACTCGGCGCAGATCCGGTCGCGGGTCACCTTGGCGACGATGCTGGCGGCCGCAATCGAGGCGCTGATCGCGTCACCGTCGATGATCGGTCGCTGGGGCAGGTCCACCTCGCGCAGGCTGAGGGCGTCGATCACGAGGTGGTCCGGCGCGGGGCTCAGGTGCCCGAGGGCCTGGCGCATGGCGAGCTTGGTCGCCTGCAGGATGTTGATGCGGTCGATCACCTCGACCTCCATGCAGCCGACTCCCACCCCGTCGGCACGGTCGAGGATCAGCTCATAGAGGGCCTCGCGGCGCGATTGCGGCAGCACCTTGCTGTCGCGCAGGCCCTTGATCCGATGCCGATCCGGGAGGATGACCGCGGCCGCCACGACCGGACCGGCGAGCGAGCCTCGGCCCACCTCGTCGATCCCCGCGATCCGCTGGAATCCGGCGAGGCGCAGCTCGCGTTCGTGCCGCATGTGCGCGTCGCGGGGGCGGGTTGGGCGCCGCTTCCTGCGGCGAGGCGGCGTGTCGAAGAGGCTGCCGGCCACCGGCTCAGCGGCCGGGTCGTCGCTCGCGCAGAGTGGCTGACTTCCCGACGCGGTCGCGGAGGAAGTAGAGCTGCGCCCGACGGGCGACGCCGTGACGGACGATCTCGATCTTCTCGACCCGCGGTGCGTGGACCATGAACGTCCGCTCGACACCAACGCCGGAGGCGATGCGCCGTACGGTCATCCGCTGGTTCAGCCCGCCGCCGCGCAGTCGCATCACGGTTCCCTCGAAGATCTGGATTCGCTCGCGGCTGCCCTCGACCACCTTGACCGACACCTTGACGGTGTCGCCGGGGGCGATGGTCGGGACGTCGCTGCGGAGCTGCTCGCGCTCGAGCTCCTTGATCGGATCCATCCTGGGGGAGACCTCGTTATCGCGGCGTTAGCCGCCGATTATCGGCTCAATGGCGCGCCGTGGACGGCGCGAACGTGATGAACGCGACCGACACGCGGCCGCGACCGGCGGAGTATAGCAGCGCCTTCAGAGGAGCGACAAGGGAGCTCAGGCGGTCGGGTCGTCGGCCTCGGCGAGGATGCGCAGGTCGTCCCGATCCTGGTCCGTCAGCGGCGCCGAGTCGAGCAGGTCGGGGCGGCGCGCCAGGGTCCGTCGCAGCGCCTCGACCCGTCGCCAGCGCGCGACCTCCCCGTGATGGCCCGATAGGAGGACCGGCGGCACGGCGGCATCCCGAAAGAGCTCGGGACGGGTGTAGTGCGGCCCTTCGAGGAGGCCATCGGCGAACGAATCGGTCTGGTGCGACTCAGCCTCGATCACGCCCGGCACCAGTCGACCGACCGCATCGATCAGGACCAGCGCGGGCAGCTCGCCACCGGTCAGCACGTAATCGCCGATGCTCACCTCGCGGTCTGCGAGGCGGCGAGCTCGCTCGTCGATCCCCTCGTATCGGCCGCAGACGAGGACCAGGTGCCGGGCCGCGGCGAGCTCGCGAGCCAGCGGATCGGTCAGTCGCTCGCCGGCTGGGTCGAGGAGGATCACCTGGCCGCCATTCGCGCGCAGCGGCTCGATGGCGGCGAAGAGCGGCTCGGGGCGCATCACCATCCCCGCTCCCCCGCCGTACGGGGCGTCGTCGACGACGCGATGCCGGCCGATGCCGTGCTCGCGCAGGTCGTGGAGCGCAACCGAGAGGATGCCGCGCTCGACGGCCCGACCGATGATCGAGGTCCGCAGCGGCGCCTCGAAGAGCTCGGGGAAGAGGGTGACGATGTCGAAGCGGAGCAGCGCGCCTTCCGGGTCGGTCATCGGACCTCCTCGGCCTCGTAGCGGATCACCATGCGCTGCCCGGCCAGGTCGATCGAGCGGACCACGTCGCGCAGCGCGGGGACCAGCAGCTCGCCGCCGGGTCCCTCGATCCGATACACCTCGTTCTCACCAGCCCTGAAGATCTCGACGACGTGACCGAGCTCGGCGCCCGCTTCGTCCACCGCGGCGAGCCCGATCAGCTGATGCCAGTAGTAGGTATCCGCCGGCAGGTCGTTGGCCGGAGCCTCCAGGTAGCGACCCACCAGCCGCTCGGCGGCGGCGCGGTCCGAGATGCCCTCGAGTCGCAGCACGGGGATCCGCCCGCCGAAGCCGGCTTCCAGGATCGCCCGCGGGTCGGCCTCGTCCTCGATCCAGACCGACTCCCCTGGCGCCAGTCGCTCGGGATGGTCGGTGAGCGCCTCGATGCGAACCGAGCCGGCGAGGCCCTTGGCGCCGATGACGCGAGCGACCGCGAGGCGCTCAGTCGTCGCCGACGATCTCCAGCTCGACGTGCCGTCCATCGCGCGCACCCATGACGCGGAGGAGGGAGCGGATCGCGTTGGCGATGCGTCCGTCGCGGCCGATGATGCGACCCATGTCGCCCTCCCCCACCTTGAGGGTGAGCGTGACCTCTTCGTCGCCTTCGCTGACCTCGACCACGACCGCGTCGGGGTCGTCGACGAGGGAGCGCGCCACGTACTCCAGGAAGGCCTTCACTCTGCCTCCTCGGCGGCCGGAGCCGCCTCGTCGCCCGCCTCGGGCTCTGGGGCGGCGGCCTCGGCTTCCGGCTCGCCGGCGGCCTCGGCTTCCGGCTCGGCGACGGCCTCGGCCTCGACTGCTTCGGGAGCAGCGGCTTCGGCAGTGGCTTCGACCGCAGGCGTTTCGTCAGCGACCGGCTCGGCGGCGGGCTCGGCGGCGGGCTCGGCCTTGGCGGCCGGCGCGGCCTTGGCGGCCTCTGCCTTGGCGACGGCCTTGCGCGAACGCTTTGGCTTGGCGGCGGGCGCATCGGCGATGGCCGTGGCGGATGGCTTGCTGCCGTTCAGCTTGATCAGCTTCGCGACTGTGTCGGAGGGCAGCGCACCCTTCCCCACCCAGGCAGCCAGGCGCGCCTCGTCGATCTGGACCGTCGCCGGCTTCGTCAGCGGGTCGTAGAAGCCAAGGATCTCGAGGGCGCGGCCATCGCGCGGACGGCGGCTGTCAATGGCCACCACCCGATAGCTCGGTCGCTTGGTGGCTCCCACGCGTGAGAGCCGAATGCGTACTGCCAAGGGTTCTCTACCTCTCTCTGATTCGCGCGCCGTGCGTCATTCGACGGTCAGCACGCCGTTGATTTCCAGGCGATCGTCGTTGGCGGTTGCGCTGATTGCAAGCTCGCCGATCTGGTGGAGGATATCGCGAAGTTCGCTTCCTGGGTC
>DATJIJ010000050.1:0-6784 GCA_035493355.1 Candidatus Methylomirabilota bacterium | reverse complement strand
GACTCCTTGAGGATGACCACGTGCTGACTCGAGAGCATGTGGACGCGCACGCTTTCGACGACCATCTCGATCAGCCGCACCGGACTCACCGGCCGATTCTAGTGGAGGCTACTCGAGGACGACGCGGACGATCCGGGTTGGCGTCAGGAGGTAGGCGACCGGCGGTCCGTCCGCCACCGATGCGACCGTGAGCGCCAGCACCTCGTCGAGGAGGCCGGCGTCAGGACCGGTGCGCGGCGCCAGCCACTGGCGGAGGAACGAGCCGTCGGCGCGCTGGTAGGCGAGGATCCGCGCGTTGGCCGCGTCATAGACGTAGAAGGTCTCCCGGTCGCCAATGGTGGCCCCATCCAGGAGGCGGTAGTCGAGGGCCGGACGCAGCGTGGCGTCGGGCGGCGGGTCGAGCGAGTAGTCCTCCTGGGCGAGCGGCGTCCCGAAGTTCACCCGCGTCACGGTCTTCGCCTGGAGGAGCCACAGGTTCGCGTCCACGAAGATGTCGCGCGCGCTCGTCACCGGCAGGTCCGGGCGCTCGACGAGGTACGGCTCCGGGGGGTCGGGGTAGCGGACGGGGATGACGTCGCCGGGACCCCACTTGATCACGTCATCGGCTCCGACATCGACCAGGTACAGGTTGAAGATCTCCAGCGGAGGCCGATGCTGGAGCGCGGTCAGGAGCCGGCTCTGGCCCGATATGGCCACGAGCCCGGGGAGGCCGAGCGGGTGGGCGACCTGCTCCACGAGATCGAAGCGCCACGCCTGCCGGTCGCGGTCCAGCAGCACCACGTCGGTGGCCGCGGTGGCGATCATCCATGGCGCTCCAGCCGTCACGCCGCCGAGGTCCTGGCCCGCGCGATACAGGACCGCCGCCTCGCCGGTCGCGGGGTCGACCCGGATGACGCGGCCACGACCGACCTCGGCGACCCACAGCGACCCGTCGCTGGCCATCACCATGTCGATCGGGTCGGTGGCGGTGAAGGCGGCGGCAAGGTCGGCAACGGTGTTGCTGTCGGTGAGCCGTCCGACTGCGAAGATCGTGTCCAGGCCGCGATCGACCCGGCCGCGCAGCGGCTCGAGGGAGTCCGCCGGGACTCCCGCGTCGGAGGCTCGCCCGATCGCCGTCAGAGCGTCGGTGAGCATCCCCGCCGCCCGGGTCGGGTCGCGATCCACCAGGTCTCGCCCATCGACCCGCTCGTCGACGGTGGAGAGCAGGTCCAGGGCCTCGCCGATGGCGGCGCGGGCAACCGAGGCTCGCAGGATGGCGTCGGTGGGGCGCGGGTTCGGCAGGCTCGCCACGCTGGCGCCCACGGCCAGCATCGCCGCAACCGCCCCGATCCCCAGCAGGCCTCGCCGTCGGCGGCGCCCCTCCTCGCGGAGCGCGGTGCGCGGGATGCTCGTCGGGTAGTGGGCGCGCCGCCGCGGAACGAAGGCGAGGGCCATGTTCACGCCCACCAGCAGTCCGCGGGCGAGGCCACGCTGGGCAGCGTCGATCGCGTCCCCGCCGCGATGCAGGAAGTGGCCGATCGCATCGGCCAGCGGCACCGGGCTGCGGTCGGGGAGGCCCGCCAGCTCCTCGTGCGGATGCACCGGCTCGAGATGGTGGGTGGTGGTGGTGGCCGCGAGCTCGATCAGCTCGATGGCCAGGATGCCATCGGAGCCCTGCCCGCCACGGATCTGGAAGAGTTGGTGGAGGTGCTCGACGGCCGCGGCAGGCCGCTGGGTTGCCAGCGCGCGCTGCAGCTCCTCGACGCCGACCACCTGGGCCACGTTGCGCGAGACGAGCGCGACGCGGTCCCCGGGAGCCAGCTCGCCCTGCCAGGTGTACGGCCTGATCTCGAGCGCCTCACCCAGCGACTCGGCCACCCGCCGCTCGCGGACGCGCGGATCCTCCTCGTCGACCGATGGGGGCGGCGGCAGCTCGAACATCCGCTCCTCGCGGACGATCACCGCGGCTGCCGGGCCGAGCTTCGCGACGTGCCCCTCGCGCCCGCGCACCACGAGAGCGACGACGCTCACGGCGCCGCGGCGGGTCAGGCCGAGCCGCGAACGCTGGTGGTAGAGGAGCCGATTCGCTGCGGCGAGTGCCTTGCTGATCGCGCCGGTCGCCCCGGCCGAGAGGTCGTAGTAGTAGTCACGCTCGATCGTCTCGAGCGCCTCGGCCGCGGCACGGCCAAGGGCAGGGTCGCCGCCGGTGACCTGCGCCAGGAGGAAGAGGCTGCCCTTGGTCCGCACCTCGGAGCCGCTCGTCGGCTCGCGGAAGCGGACCAGGTCGAGCGCGTCGGGGGCGCGCTCCTCGCCGGCCAACAGGCCGATGCGGGTGGCCAGGCGGTTGCTCATCGGAATCCGCGGGACTCGAGCGAAGGACGGCGACGCGCTCGATTATAGGGAGCGGCCACGCCCCGAACGAGCCACCGAAACGGCGACCCGGGTGAGGACGATCGTCGCCCCCGGCCTCCCCGCCATGCGCTGGTTGGCCACCGCCAGGAGAGCCTCCGCGCGCAGTCCGAGCTCCTGCGCCAGGATCGGCTCGGAGGCCTCGACCTGTGCCGTGCCGGCCCGCACGGTGATGAGCCGCGACGTCATCCCGCCGCCCTCGAGGCCGGCGGCGGCGATCGCCTCCTGCCACGCCAGCCGGGCCTGGGCCAGCGCGATCTGCTCGGCGGCGCCGGGGCCCATGCAGGCCAGCAGGGCGCGCTGCACGGCGCTGGCGGCCTCCTCGGTACGGCTCATGCGACCCGTGGCGCCTGCGAGAGTCGCCCCTCGCCGACCTGCCAGATCGTCACCCCGCGCCGTCCGGCGGGGAGGGTCGCCAGGTCGGCCATCGTGACGAGGACCTGGCCGCGCTCGAGGAGGAGCGACAGCGAGCGGTCCGAGCGGTCGGCGTCGAGCTCAGAGAAGACGTCGTCGAGGAGGACGATCGGGGTCGGGGCGCCATCGGCTCCGAGGAGGTCCGTCTCCGCCAGCTTCATGGCCAGGATGATCGTGCGCTGCTGCCCGCGACTGGCGTGGGTCGCCACCTCGCGCCCGGCCAGCTCGACCCGCAGGTCGTCCCGGTGCGGCCCGACCAGCGAGACCCCGTTCCACAGCTCCTTCTCCCGGACGTCCAGGATCCGGCGCCGGTAGGCAGCCTCGAGTTGCTCGAGCGCCGGGGCGTGCTGCGTCGTCGCGGGTCGCTCCGGCCAGGCATCCTTGAGCGTGTCGGCGTAGGTGAGCCGCACCTGCTCGCCACGCTCGTCGGGCGGCGCCACAGCGTCGTGGAGCGCCGGGATTGCTGCGGCCAGGTCGGCGACGAGGTTGAGGCGAGCTGCCATCACCCGGGACGCCACCAGCGCCAGCTGCTCGTCCCAGAAGGCGAGGTTGTCGGGGGTCGCCTCCTCGCGCCTGATCGCCCGCAGCAGGGCGTTGCGCTGGGCGAGGATGCGGGCCAGCTCGGTGAGGTCCCGCGCCGCTGCGCGGTGGCGCTGGGCCAGGATCGCGTCGAGGAAGCGCCTCCGCTCCGACGGGGCGCCGACCAGCAGGAGCATCTCCTCCGGCCGGAAGAGGACCACTCGCACCGTGTCGCCGATGGCCGAGGCGCGTCGGGGCAGGCCGTTGACGCTGACCCGCTTCCGGATCTCGGGCGGGGCATCCTCGGCCGGCACCACGAGCTCGACGCGCGCGGTCGCCCCCGCCTCGTCGGACAGATCGAGCCGGACCCGGGCAAACGGGCGGGAGTGGCGCACCAGCTCGGCGTCCGAGCCGGCGCGGTGCGAGCGCCCCGTGACGGCCACGAAGATCGCCTCCAGCAGATTCGTCTTGCCTGCACCGTTGGGGCCGGCGACGATCGTGAGGCCGGGCTCGGGGTGGAGCTCCGCGCTGGGATAGCTGCGGAAGTCCTCGAGGAGGAGGCGGGTCAGGCGCACCCGGCGCTCCCTACGACGCGGTTCGGACCGGCATGATGACGTGCACGTAGTCCTCCTTGCCGACGCCGCGGATGACTCCCGGCGCCAATGGGCCGGAGAGCTCCAGCGCGGCCTGGTCCGCCCCGAGGTTGCTCAGCACGTCGATGAGGTAGCGGGCGTTGAATGCGATGCTCGTGGCCTGCCCCTCGACGGTCGCCTCCAGCGCATCCGCCGCATCGCCGACATCGGCAGCGTGGGCGGTGATGGCCACCCCCTCGGCGGCCTCCCCACCGATCTCGATCTTCACGATGTTGGCGCTGTCGCGCGCGAAGATGCTCGCGCGGCGAGCTCCGGCCAGGAACGCCTCACGGTCCAGGACGGCGCGGCTGGTGTGGCCGGTCGGGATCACGGGCTCGTAGTTCGGGAACTGTCCCTCGATGAGGCGGCTGACCAGGTCGATCCCGTTCACGTGAAAGAGGACCTGACTCTTGTTGGGAGTGACCGTGATCTCGATCGACTCCTCTGCGTCCGGCATGATCCGCATCAGCTCGGCATACGAGCGGGCGGGCACCACGATCGTGATGTCGGGCGTGACCGGCTTGGCGAGCTCCAGGCTGCGGACGGCGATGCGGTAGTTGTCCGCGGCGGCAAGGGTCATCCGGTCGCCCGCCAGGCGGGTCAGGACACCCGTGAGGATCGGCCGGCTCTCGTCGCTGGCGGCGGCGAAGACGACCTCGCCCAGGGCCTCGCGCAGGACGCGGGAGTCCGCGCTGGTGATCGGGGTATCGCCGATGGCGGCCACCACCGGGAACTCGTCCGCCTCGATCCCCTTGATCGATGAGCGGCTCCCGCCACAGGTGACCTTCAGTGTCCGGTCCTTGGCCGAGAACTGCAGGTCGATGCGCTGGTTGGGCAGTGATGAGACGAGCTCGGTGAGCAGCTTGGCGGGGACGGTGATCTCACCCTCGTCGGTCACCTTGCCCGGGACCCAGCAGTTGATGCCGATCTCGAGATTGGTGGCGGTCAGCTTGAGCCCGGCGTTCTCGGTCTTGAGCAGGACGTTGGCAAGCACGGGGAGGGTGGCTCTGCTACTGACGGCCCGCCCAACGACCCCCAGGCCGCGCGCCAGGTTCTCCTGCATGACCGATACGTTCATTCCGACCTCATCCCTGTCACCCGGTGGAGTTCTCCACGGGCCTGACCGTCAATCTATGAAGCAACCAGAAGAATACTCATCCGTAGCCGTCTCCAGTAGGCGTGTGGACGGTGTGGATTGCCACGCTCGTCCGTGCCTGCCGCACCTGCCGATAACTGCACCCTTTCCGGTGGGTATCCAACCCAGATTGGCGCCACCGTTGTGGACGGCTCGCCCCATCCGGTTGACAACCCCTTCCGTCTTCGGCGGCTCGGCCGGCACCCTCGTCCACGCCGAGCGAATGTTCTCCACCGTTCCGCGTGCGTTCTCCACGCCCGCAGCCCCGGTCTATTCCGAGTAGATCATCTCCCGCACCGCGCTCACCTCGCGGCGCATCTCGTCGTTCTCGGCCAGCTCGCGGGCGATCTTGTCGTAGGCGTGCAGGACGGTCGAGTGGTCGCGACCTCCGAGCTCTGCGCCGATTCGGAGCAGTGAGATGTCCGTCTCCTCGCGGATCAGGTACATCGCGATCTGGCGCGGCACGACGATCGCCTTGTCGCGCTTCGAGGAGCGCAGCTGGTCCAGGTTGACGCCGTAGTAGTCGGCCACCGCGCGCACGATGCGCTGCGGCGTGATCGACCGCTTCTTCGGGTTGTACATCACGTTCGATAGGACCGCGCTGGCCAGCTCGTTGTTGATGGGCATCCCGGACATCGAGGCATAGGCGACGACCCGATTCAGGGCGCCCTCCAGCTCGCGGACGTTGCTCACCACCTTGCGCGCGATGAACTCGATCACCTCGGCCGGGATCAGGTTGAGCTGGTCCTCCGCCTTGCTGCGCAGGATGGCGATGCGGGTCTCGAGATCTGGCGGGGTCAGGTCGGCGATGAGTCCCCATTCGAACCGGGAGCGCAGCCGCTCCTCCAGTGTCGTGATCGCCTTCGGCGGCCGGTCGCTCGAGAGCACGATCTGCTTCCCCGCCTCATGGATCGTATTGAAGGTGTGGAAGAACTCCTCCTGCGTCCGCTCGCGCTCGGCGATGAACTGGATGTCGTCGATCAGGAGCACGTCGATGCGGCGGTATCGGTTCCGGAAGTCCTCCATCCGCTGCTCGCGGATCGAGTTGATGAAGTCGTTCGTGAACTTCTCGCTGGTCGCGTAGAGGATCCGCTTGCGCGGGAACTTGACCGAGACCGCGTTGCCGATGGCGTGCATCAGGTGGGTCTTGCCCAGCCCCACCCCGCCGTAGAGGAAGAGCGGGTTGTAGGCGTGGCCCGGCCGCTCCGCAACGGAGAGGGCGGCGGCGTGCGCCAGGCGGTTGGCGCTGCCCACGATGAAGTTGCTGAACGCGTAACGACCATTGAGGTTGACCGTGTTCCCGCCGGCCGATGCGGGCGGGAGAGGCAGCGTCTCGTCGTCGGACTGGGCGGGAACCGGACCGGGGGCATCGGCCACCACGAACTCGACCTGGACCGATCCGCCCACCACCCGCGCCAGGGTCTGGCTGATCAGGGTTCGGTATCGATTGTCGAGCCAGTCACGGGCAAAGCCGTTCGGGGCCGCGATGCGATAGCGGTTCTCGTCGAGGTCGACGAGCGACGTGTCCTTCAGCCAGGTCTCGAAATTGGCGGGAGAGAGAGAGACCTGCAGCTCACCCAGGACGGCACGCCATACCTGCTTCGCATCCATCGATAGCCAACTCCCAATCGATTGAGCCGCGGCGTTCCGGCACCTGGTGAGGACCTCCCTCGGGGCGCTCGGGACCCGGTCAGAT
>DATJIJ010000049.1:0-4692 GCA_035493355.1 Candidatus Methylomirabilota bacterium | reverse complement strand
CCCTCCGTTCGTCGCGGTGTATACTACGGGGGCTTTGCCGTTGGAGAGGTGGCCGAGTCGGCCGAAGGCAGCCGCCTGCTAAGCGGTTACAGGGCCAAAAGCTCTGTCCAGGGTTCGAATCCCTGCCTCTCCGCCAGCGGGCCCTTAGCTCAGGTGGACAGAGCGTCGGGCTACGAACCCGAAGGCCAGAGGTTCGAATCCTCTAGGGCCCACCACTCTCCGCAGGACGAAGCGTTGATGCGTGAAGCTCTCGCCGAGGCGGAGCGCGGTGCCGCGGCAGGCGAGGTGCCGATCGGTGCCATCGTCGTGATGGATGGCAGCATCGTCGGCCGAGCGCACAACGCTCCGATCGCGCGGAGAGATCCAACGGCGCACGCCGAAATTCTGGCGCTGCGCGAGGCGGCCACGAACGCGGGCAACTATCGATTGCCCGGGGCGACGCTGTACGTGACGCTGGAGCCGTGCGCGATGTGCTGTGGTGCTCTGGTGAACGCGCGAGTCACCCGCGTCGTCTTCGGAGCTCGCGATCCCAAGGCGGGCGCCGTCGAGACGCTGTACCGGTTACTCGACGATGCGCGGCTCAATCATCGCGCGGCGAGCGTCGGCGGGGTGCTGGGCGACGAGAGTGCGGCGCTGCTTCGCGGGTTCTTTGACAGGCGACGACGGTGAGCGATACGCGGAGGGGTGGCCGAGCCCGGTTGAAGGCGTCCGACTCGAAATCCCCTCCCGATTTCACTCAGGAGCATCCCAGATAGTTTGAGCGCACTGGCCCCCGCCTAGTCAGCGGGGGTTTCGTTTGTCTGCCCGGCGAGCCGAACAGTCGGCAGCCTCACCGGTCGCCTGGGGCCCCCTCTGCGGGTCCCAGCTGGGTTGGGCCCGGCGGGATCGTGCGTGGGCGCTCCCTCTCAGCCCTTTACGTTGGGATTGGGAATGCCTTACCGTCCCGGCATGGACCGCCGCCGCTTCCTGCTGACCTCGCTGGCTGGTGCCTTGGCTGTGCCGATCGCCGCCAGGGCGCCGCAGGCGGGGGAAAGGTCGCGGGTCGGTGTCCTGATGAATCTGTATGCGCCCGACGCGGAGCCGCCTCGGGCGTTTCGCGAGGTGCTGCGTGGGCTGGGCTACGTCGAAGGACAGAATCTCGTCATCGACTGGCGGTACCAGCTCGGTCGGAGCGACCGGTTTCCGACGTTGGCCGCAGAGCTGGTCCGTCTCAAGCCAGACGTTCTTGTTGCCGATGTCACGGTGGCCATCCGTGCAGCCATGCAGGCGACCACGACAATCCCGATCGTGATGGCGAGCAGCGCCGATGCCGTGGGAAGCGGGCTCGTCACCCACCTCGGACGGCCCGGCGGCAACGTCACCGGCGTCACCATCATGCTCGCCGAGATGAGTGCGAAGCGGCTGCAGCTCCTCAAGGAAGTGGCGCCGACTGTCTCGCGAGTGGCTGTCTTGTGGGACCCTGACATTCCATGGCATCGGGACCTACGGAGGGAGGTGGAGGCCGCCGCGCCACCGCTACGGCTTCAACCTGTGGTCATCACGGTACGAGGACGCGACGACTTCAGGGATTCCGTCTCCGAGATCACGAGGGGTCGCGTCGATGCGGTCTTCGTCAGCCACACGATGACCCCCACCGCCCGACGGCAGCTCGTTGAGTTCGCGGTCAAGAACCGGCTGCCCACGATGTTCATGAGCCGGGAGTACGGGGCGGCCGGCGGTCTCATGTCGTATGGACCGAGTTTCTCGGAGGGGTTTCGGCAGGCCGCCAAGTACGTAGACAAGATTCTCAGGGGAGCCAAGCCCGCCGACCTACCGATCGAGCAGCCGACGAAGTTCGAGCTGGTCATCAACCTCAAGACCGCCAAGGCCCTCGGCCTGACGATCCCGCCTTCGCTGCTGGCGCGGGCCGATCAGGTGATCGAGTGATGGACCGCCGCCGTCGAGAAGCTCGTGCGCCAACCGGCCCCCGCGCCGATCGAACTTGACGGCAACTTGACTTCCCTGCACGATGAGGGCTCGCGCTCACAGGAGGAGTGCGGTGTAAGTGCTCATGACGACAACGCGGAGGGGTGGCCGAGCCCGGTTGAAGGCGTCCGACTCGAAATCGGATAGGGGCCCAGAAGGTCCCTCGGGGGTTCAAATCCTCTCCCCTCCGCCATTATTTCCGAGGAGGGGTGACCGAGCGGCCGAAGGTGCGGCACTGGAAATGCCGTGCACGGGTAACCCCTGTGCCGCGGGTTCAAATCCCGCCCCCTCCGCCATCCTTATTTGCCTGTCCGGGCGCTTGTCGCGTCCGACGTTCGGCGAGTCGGTGCGCTGCATGGAAGACGGCGGCTGAAGGTTTCGGCGTGGCCGTGCTAGACGGGGAGTTAGCGGTGCCCTGTAGCCCGCAATCCGCTTCAGCGGGGTCGAATCCCCTCTCGAGGGCGGCTCGTGTTGAATGAGTCTCGTGGGACGGCGTTGAAGGTTGGGCCCTACGCAACGAAAATCGTCGAACCCCGCCAGGCCCGGAAGGGAGCAACGGTAAGACGACCCTTTCGTGTGCCGTGGGAGTACCTGACTGGAGTCGGCTCTGCGGGGAGATCGCAGTACGGGTTGATCGACGGAGGGTGCACGGTCACTGTAAAGGAGCGCTTACTCGGGTTGAAGCGTGGGTGGCCTGAGAGAGAAGGGAGTGGCTCCGAGTCGTGATGTCTGTCGTTCGCTCCTCGCCTGAGGTCGGCGGTTGAGCTATCAGGTCCTCGCCCGGAAATATCGTCCCACCGTCTTCGACGAGGTCGTCGGGCAGGACGCGATCACGCGCACCCTGCGCAATGCGCTGGCCTCGGGACGCATCGCTCACGCCTATCTCTTCGCGGGCCCCCGGGGCATCGGCAAGACGACGACCGCGCGGCTGCTGGCTCGCGCGCTCCTGTGCCCGGCGCGCAATGGCGCGGAGCCGTGCGGCGCGTGCGAGGTGTGCCGGGACACGGCCAGCGTCGACGTGATCGAGATCGACGGCGCCTCCAACCGGGGCATCGAGGAGATCCGCACGCTGCGCGAGAACGTGAAGTACTCGCCGGCGCGTGGCCGCTACAAGGTCTACATCATCGACGAGGTCCACCAGCTCACCGAGGCCGCCTTCAACGCGCTCCTCAAGACCCTGGAGGAGCCGCCGGCCCACGTGGTCTTCGTGCTCGCCACCACCGATCCGCGGGACATTCCGGCCACCGTGCTCTCGCGGGTGCAGCGCTTCGACTTCCGCCCGATCGGGCCCGACGTGCTGGCCTCGACCCTGGAATCCATCCTGCGCGCCGAGGGCATCGCCTTCGAACCGGCGGCGCTGCCGGCCGTCGTCCGGGCCGCCGAGGGATCGCTGCGCGATGCGCTGTCGCTGCTGGACACCGCGATCGCCTACGGCAACGGCAAGCTCGACGCCGAGACGACCTCGGCCCTGCTCGGCACCACCGCGCCCGCCGAGGTTCGCGCCTTCGCCGCGGCACTGCTCGCGCACGATCCCACGCCGGCCCTGGAGGCGATCGACCGCGCCGCCCGCGAGGGCGAGGATCTCGGGGCCTTCACGCGCGACGTGATCGAGCTGCTGCGGCGCGCGCTGGTGCTCAAGGCCGCGCCAGCCACCAAGCTGGCCGACGTCCCGCACATCGAGGCCAACGAGCTGCGCGCGATCGGCGAGAGCGCCTCGCTCGACGGCCTGCTCTACGTGCTGCGCTCGTTCCTCGACGCCGACGCCGCCATGCGCGAGTCGCCACATCCGCGAGTGGAGCTGGAGATCGCCACCGTGCGAGCAACGCGTCGGCCCGAGCCCCGTGCGCTGGAGGAGGTCCTGCGTCGCGTCGAGGAAGCGGAGACACGACTCCGCCAGCAGGCCATGGCGAGCCCCGCACAACCGCGAGCGCAGGAGAGCCTGCTCAGCGCCCTCGAGGCCGCGCCGCGCGCCACCGCCGAGGCTCCGCGACGCGTTCAGCCCGAACGCGCTCCGGCGGCAGCCCCCGCGCCGACGCCCTCATCGCCGCGCCCGGTGGCCGCCTCCCCGGCAGCCGCCTCGCCGACGTCGACGAGCCCCGCGCCTGCCGCCAGCGAGGACATGAGCACCGGCTGGCAGCGCGTGGTCGAGGACGTCATGCGCCGCAAGCCGACACTCGGCGCGGTCCTGGCCCAGACCCGGCCGTCGGGCCTGCGCGACCGCGAGCTGGTCGTCGTCCTGAGCGGAAACCACTTCCATCGTGAGATGCTGGCGGACAGTACCAACCGCGACCTGGTGGCCCAGGCCCTACGGCGCCACGTGGCGGGCGCGGAGCGGTTCGGCGTGGTGAGCGAGGACGAGAGCGGCGGCGTCGGCGCGTCCGAGCATCCCGCCGTGCAGGCGGCGATGGCGGAGTTCCAGGGGGAAGTCGTGGCGGTGCGGCCGCGCCTGCCGGAAGGAGGCAGCCAGTGAAGGGCTTCGGCAACATGATGAAGGAAGCGCAGAAGCTGCAGCAGCAGATGGCGGCGCTGCAGGAGGAAGTGGGCAAGCGCAAGGTCGAGGCGACGGCGGGCGGCGGCATGGTGACGGTCGAGGCCAACGGCAAGCAGGAGATCGTCACGGTCAAGATCGATCCCGAGGTCGTCAGCAAGGACGACGTGCAGATGCTGGAGGACCTGGTGCTCGCCGCGTGCAACGAGGCGCTGCGCAAGTCGCGCGAGCTCGTGCAG
>DATJIJ010000048.1:0-21912 GCA_035493355.1 Candidatus Methylomirabilota bacterium | reverse complement strand
CGGCTCGCGCTACAGCCTCGACCTGAAGCAGACGGAGTGGTACCACTCCTTCCTGGCGGCGCGCACGCCCGGCCATCCGCAGCTCTTCGCCGACGACCCGAAGCCGACGAACATCCTACGCACCCTGATCCCGATCTACGTGACCGGCCACCCCGTGCCGACCTTCCCCGCGCCTGCCCCGTGATCAGGGACGCCTAGAATCTGTCAATGACCACCGAGACAAGCGCCCCAACCGCGGTCAGCAACGTGAAGATGATCATCGGCGGCGAGCAGGTCGACGCTGCCGACGGACAGACCTTTGACGTCACGAATCCCGCGACTGGCGAGGTCATCGCGACGGCCCCGCTCGGGGGCGCCGAGGACGTGGACCGGGCCGTAAAGGCCGCGCAGGCCGCGTTCGAGGGGCCGTGGTCCACCTGGTCTGCCTCGAAGCGCGGCCGCGCCCTGCAGAAGTTCTCCAACCTCGTGAAGCAGAACCTGGAGGAGCTGGCCCAGCTCGAGAGCCGCAACGTCGGCAAGCCGATCTCTGGCGCCCGGGGCGAGGCGCTCGCGGTCAGCCTCGTCTTCGAGTACTACGCTGGCGCCGCCAACAAGCTCTTCGGGGAGACGATCCCCGTCAGCAAGCCGGGGCTCGACTTCACCCTCCGTGAACCGATCGGGGTGGTGGGACTGATCGTCCCCTGGAACTTCCCCATGAACATGGCCAGCTGGAAGCTCGGCCCCGCGCTGGCCGCCGGCAACACCGCCATCCTGAAGCCGGCCAGCTACACGCCGCTCACCGCGATTCGGCTCGGGGAGCTCGCGCTCGAGGCGGGCTTCCCGCCCGGAGTCGTGAACGTCATCACCGGACCCGGCGGGACGGCAGGCGCCTCATTGGCGGGTCATCCGGGGGTCGGCAAGATCGCCTTTACCGGCGAAACGACGACGGGCCAGGAGATCATGCGGCTGGCCGCCAACAACGTGAAGAAGGTCTCGCTCGAGCTGGGCGGCAAGAGCCCGAACATCGTCTTCGCCGATGCCGATCTGGAGCGCTTCGCGGCCGAGTCGCCACTCTCCGTCTTCGACAACGCCGGCCAGGACTGCTGCGCGCGCAGCCGGATCTTCGTCGAGGCCTCGGTCCACGAGAAAGTCGTGGAGCTCTTCACCGAGGCCACCCGCCAGCTCGTCGTGGGCGATCCCTCCCAGGACGCAACGCAGGTCGGCAGCCTCGTCAGCCAGCGGCAGCGCGAGCGGGTGGTCGACTACATCGGGATCGGCCGCGACGAGGGGGCGGAGCTGGTCTACGGCGGCGAGGCGCCCACCGGCGACCCGTTCGACGTCGGCGCCTACCTGATGCCCACCATCTTCGACGCGGCCCGGACTGACATGCGCATCGTGCGCGAGGAGATCTTCGGCCCGGTGGTCGCGATCATCCCGTTCAGCGACGAGGCGGACGCGGTGCGGCTGGCCAATGACACGCCATATGGGCTGTCGGGCTCGATCTGGAGCCGCGACATCGGCAAGGCGCTGCGGATGGCCAAGGAGGTGAAGGCCGGGGTGCTGTCGGTCAATTCGAACAGCAGTGTCCACACCGAGGCGCCGTTCGGCGGCTACAAGATGAGCGGCATGGGGCGCGAGCTCGGGATGCACGCGCTCGAGCTGTACACCGAGGTCAAGAACGTCTACGTCGACCTGACCTGACGAGCGGCGTCGACAAAGGCTCGCCAGAGGCGGTCGAACTCGGGCCCGATGAACTCGGACCGCTCCGGATGGAACTGCACTCCGATGAGCCAGTCGTCCCCCTCGGCGGGTTCGAGCGCCTCGACCAGATTGCCTTCGTGGTGTGGCGCCACCGCCGACGCGACGAGCCCGGGAGCGAGGTCGCTGGGGCGCACCGCCTGGTGGTGGTAGCTGTTCACCTCGGTGCGAAGGAGGGGCTCCGTCTCACCGAGGATCGCCGCCAAACGGGACTCGGGCTCGAGATGCAGCGGGTGCCCCTCCGGCGCCACGGTCGAGCTGTCGTGGCCCTCGAGGTGCTGCACCAGCCTGCCGCCGGAGAAGACGTTGATCGCCTGGAAGCCGCGGCAGACCCCGAAGATCGGCACGCCCCGCTCCCGAGCGGCCGTCCACGCGGCGAGCTCCAGGTCGTCGCGCGCCCCCTCGACCGCCACGGAGGGATGGGGCGCCTCGCCATACAGGGCTGGATCGAGATCTGCGCCGCCCGGCAGGAGGAGGCCGTCCATCGCCGCCAGCGCCGCGTCCCGGTCCGCGTGGCTCGTCGTGGGGTCGAGGGCGATCGGGTCGCCGCCGGCCCGCCGCACCGCATCGAGGTAGCCATCGAACGAGGCCCAGGTCGGCTCCTCGCGCGCGGCCTGCTCGGGGCCGTGCAGCGTGACCACGATCCGGGGGCGATCGCTCATGGACCGATGATACGGGCGCCGCTCCTACAATCGGCCGCGTGACCGAGTCGAAGACCCGTTCGGAGGGGTGGCCCGCGCATCGCGTCACCGGCGTCGACGTCTGGCCCTATCGGCAGGCGGATGGCGGGGCGGAGTTCCTGCTGCTGCATCGGTCCGGTCGGGATGGCGCCCCGTTCTGGCAGGGCGTCTCCGGCTGGATCGAGGAGGGCGAGGCGCCGCACCTCACCGCCCTGCGCGAGCTGCGCGAGGAGACCGGCCTCGACGCCCTCGAGCTCTACACGATTGACGCGCTCTTCGACCTCTACGCCTGGAAGCGCGGCACCGTTGAGGCCATCGTCCCGTTTGCCGCGCTCGTTGCCGCGGATCGAGAGCCGCAGCTCTCCGAAGAGCACGACGAGTGGCGCTGGGAACCCCTCGCGGAAGCGGTCAACCTCGTCCCCTACGAGCCCCAGCGCGTGGCGCTGCGCCGCGTCTCGGCGGACATCCTCGAGCGCCCCGACCTTGCGCATCTGTACCGCATCGAGCCGCCCGAAAAAAGTCGTTGACTCCCCCTCTGGGCGCTCCTATGCTGCCGCCCAGCCCGGCCGATCGGTCGCCCAAATTGCTGCATGTCCGATCCGCGCGGTTCTCGTCCCTGGTTCCCAGCGGAGGCTCGCACCCGATCCCGAGTGCGATGGAGAAGGAGGACCTGTCTTGTCCATGGAGTCCAGTCAGGGTGAGCAGATCGCGCGCGACGATGCGCACCTGCGATCGCTCGGCATCAAGCCGGAGCTGAACCGAACGCTCGGCTTCATCTCGAACTTCGCCGTCGCATTCAGCTACATCAGCGTAGCGACCGGATCCTTCACCCAGCAGGCGGTTGCCATCGGCGTCGGCGGACCGCCCTTCATCTGGGGCTGGTTCATCGTCATCATCGGCCAGAGCTTCGTGGCCCTGAACTTTGCCGAGCTGGCGAGCCACTTCCCGGTGGCCGGGTCGATCTACCAGTGGTCGAAGCGCCTCTCGAACAAGACGCTCGGCTGGTTCACCGGCTGGTTCTATTTCTGGGCGGGCGTCCTGACCGTCACGGCAGTGGCGGCGACGGTTCCGTACGTCATGTCGTCATTGTGGGGAATCGACCTCTTCGCGCCGAGTCCCATCGGCTTCCTGAACATGTGGTCGTTCCTATCGATCCTGGCGCTGCTGGTGTCGACCGTCATCAACTCCGTCGGCGTCCGGCTCCTGACCATGCTCAACAACATTGGGGTGGCGGCCGAGATCCTGGGCATGATCGTGTTCGCGCTGGTCCTCCTCATCTTCGCCAACCACCAGCCGATCTCGGTGATCTTCGACACCTCGTACACCAAGGACCTGGCGGGCGGGAACTTCCCCGCCGTCTTCCTGGTCGGCATGTTCCTCGCGCTGTTCGTGGTCTACGGCTTCGACACCGCCGGCACGTTCGGCGAGGAGACGGTGGACGCGAGCCGCATGGCGCCGCGCGGCATCCTCGCGGCCATCTGGCTTTCGGGCCTGGCGGGCTTCCTGTTCCTGCTCGGGGTCATCCTCTCGTTCAAGGACATCGGCGCCGCCGTGGCCGAGGGCCAGGCATTCGGCTACCCGTTCGCGACCACCATCAAGGACAACCTGACGGCCTCGCTCGGGGGCATCACCCTCGGTGATGTCTACCTGTTCGTCATCCTTGTCGCCGTGTCGGTCTGCACCCTTGCCATCCACGGCGCCACCACCCGCCTCATGTTCTCGATGGGCCGCGACGGCCGCCTGCCGATGGGCGGCACCTGGGCTCACGTGAACCAGTCGTTCAAGACGCCCACGAACGCTGCGATCGGCGTGGGCGTCCTCGCCTTCCTCCCGCTCCTGGTAACCGGTGCCCTGGCCGCCTTCTACCTGGCGATCGCGGCGACCGGCACGATCTACATCAGCTACTTCCTGTGCAACTGGGGCGTCCTGCGCGCTCGGCGCGCCGGGTGGCCGCACCAGGGAGCCTGGTTCAAGCTCGGCAGCTGGGGGACCACCCTCAACCTCCTGGCGCTCATCTGGGGCGGGCTGATGATCATCAACATCGGCATCTGGGAGAGCCCGATCTTCGGGGACTTCGGCAATGCCTTGCGGAGCACCTGGTCGAACCCGACGATCAACACCTTCCTGCAATGGAATGGCGAGACGCTGAGCGGCCTTCCGGCGATCCCCGTCTTCGAGTTCTTCGTGGGAGCGGTGCTGCTGTTCGGCGTGCTGTACTACCTCATGAGCGGTCAGCGCGGCAAGGAGGACACCGCCGCCCTCCCGGCCGACATGGCGACCGGGGAGACCGTGATCGCCTGACACGGGCGCGCTCTACGCATCCTTTCGAGCGGCTCGGCGCCCCGGCGCCGGGCCGCTCGCTATGGTTGCCGGCACCCGCAGGGAGCCCACCGTCCATGACCGATGCCGATGACGAGCTTCGCGGCGAGCTGCGTGACCAGCTGGTCGCCGCCCTGCAGCGCGTCCCGGAGACCGCCGGCCGCGAGCTGACCCTCACCGCACTCTCCGGCGGGATCACCAACCGCAACTTCCTGATCACCGTGTCGGGCGAAGACGAGCGGTACGTCATCCGTCTGGCCGGCAACGACACTCACCTGCTCGGGATCAGCCGCGAGGTCGAACATGCCGCCACCGTGGCGGCGGCGGGCGTGGGGATCGGCCCGGAGGTCACCGCCTTCATCCGGCCGGAGGGCTACCTCGTCACCCGCTTCATCGTGGGCGAGCCGGTCAGCCTCGAGCAGGTGCACCAGCCGGAGACCCTGCGCCGCGTCGCTGACTCGGTTCGCCGCATCCACGGTGGGCCGGCGATCCCCGGGCTCTTCGTCCCGCTCCGCATCGTCGAGGCGTACCTGGCGCTCGCCCTCGAACGCGGCGTGCCGAAACCCGCGGCATGGGACGAGGCCCACGCGGTGGGACGCCGCATCGAGCGCGCCCTCCTCGACGCGCCGATCGAGATGCGCCCGTGCCACAACGACCTGCTCAACGCGAACTTCATCGACGACGGCGAGCGGATCCGCATCGTCGATTGGGAGTACGCCGGGATGGGCGACCCGTTCTTCGACCTCGGCAACTTCAGCGTCAACCACGACCTCACGCCGGACGAGGACGCGATCCTGCTTGAGGGCTACGAGGGCGAGGTCCGGCCGCCGCGGCTGGCCCGCCTCGCCCTGATGCGGGTCGTCTCCGACTTCCGCGAAGCGATGTGGGGCGTGCTCCAGCAGGGGATCAGCACGCTCGACGTCGACTTCGTCGAGTACGCCGACGAGCACTTCGAGCGACTGCTGCACAACGCCACCGGCTTCGGCTTCGAGGTGCAGCTCCACGAGGTGGCCGGTGGCTGACGGCGCGCTCCCAGAGCGGGCGCGCTGCGTGATCGTCGGCGGCGGCGTCGGCGGGGCGGCGATCGCGTATCACCTGACCCTCCTGGGCTGGACCGACGTCGTCCTCCTCGATCGGTCCGAGCTGACCTCCGGCTCGACCTTCCACTCCGCCGGCCTGGTGGGGCAGCTGCGCTCGAGCCCGACCCTCACCCGGATGATGGTGGACAGCGTCGCCACCTACCGGGGGCTGGCGGCCGAGACCGGCGTCGATCCGGGCTGGCGCGAGGTCGGCTCGCTGCGCCTCGCCGCGTCGCGGGAGCGCATGGAGGAGCTCCGCCGGCAGGCGGGCTGGGCCAAGACCTACGGGCTGCCGATGAAGCTGGTGAGCGCAGAGGAGGCGCAGCGGCTCTTCCCCCTCATGGTGACCGATGGCGTGCTGGGCGCAGCCTGGCTGCCGACCGATGGCTACCTGGACCCCAGCGGCCTGACCCAGGCGCTGGCGGCGGGTGCGCGCAGCCGCGGCGCGACGATCGTGCCGCGCACGCGGGTGAGGGGGATCGGCGTCGAGCGCGGACGCGTGACGGGCGTGGCGACCGACCGCGGCCCGATCCAGGCCGAGGTGGTGGTCAATGCGGGCGGGATGTTCGCGCCCGAGATCGGGCGGATGGCCGGCATCACGGTCCCGATCATCCCGTTCGCGCACCAGTACCTGGTCACCGAGCCGATCGATGGCGTCACTCCGGACCTGCCGCAGCTGCGCGACCCGGACAACCTCGTCTACTTCCGGCCCGAGGTTCGCGGCCTGGTGATGGGCGGCTATGAGCGCGATCCCGCCTCCTGGTCGCTTGACGGCGTCCCGCCCGACTTCAACGGAAAGCTGCTCGCCCCCGACTGGCCGCGCTTCGAGGAGATCAGCGCCGGCGCGGTGCGCCGCGTCCCGGTCATGCACGACGCGGGAATCACGAAGCTCATCAACGGGCCGGAGGGGTTCACCCCGGACAACGAGTTCATCCTCGGCGAGTCGGAGGTGCGCGGCCTCTTCGTGGCAGCCGGGTTCAGCGCGCATGGCATCGCCGGTGCCGGCGGGGTGGGCAGGCAGATGGCGCACTGGATCGTGGACGGCGAGCCGGAGCTCGACCTGTGGAAGATGGACATCCGCCGCTTCGGAGCGCAATACCGCTCTCGGTCGTACACCCTCGCCCGCAGCACCGAGAACTACGCCACCTACTACGACATCCACTACCCCAACGAGGAGCGCCACTCGGCGCGGCCGCTCCGCCTCTCCCCGGCCTACCAGCGGCTGGTCGAGCTCGACTGTGCGTTCGGCGAGAAGTCGGGCTGGGAGCGCCCGAACTGGTTCGAGTCGAACGCCGCCGCGGGCGACGAAACGCTCCGCCCGCGCGGATGGGCCGGGCAGCACTGGTCGCCGGCAATCGGCGCCGAGGCGCTCGCCACCCGAAACGCCGCGGCGCTCTTCGACGAGACGAGCTTCGCCAAGATCGAGATCACCGGGCGCGGCGCGCTCGCCTTCCTCCAGCAGCTCTGCGACAACGAGATGGATCGCCCGGTGGGCAGGATCACCTATACCCAGATGCTCAACCGACGCGGTGGGATCGAGTGCGACTTCACCGTCACCCGCCTCGCGGAGGATCGGTTCTTCATCGTCACGGGCACCGCGTTCGGCAACCACGACCTCGGCTGGATCCGCCAGCACGCGCCCGACGACGGCAGCGTGACCGTGACTGACGTGACCTCGTCGCGGGCGTGCATCGGCATCTGGGGACCGCTGGCCCGCGAGATCGTGCAGTCCACCACGACCGATGACCTGGGCAACGGGGCCTTCCCCTACCTCACCGCCGCGCAGATCACGGTCGGCCACGTCCCGGTCACCGCGCTGCGGGTCACCTACGTCGGCGAGCTGGGCTGGGAGCTCTACTCCCCGATGGAGTACGGCGCGCAGCTGTGGGACACGTTGTGGGCGGCCGGGCGGCCGCACGGGATGCTGGCCGGGGGATATCGGGCCATCGACAGCCTGCGGCTGGAGAAGGGCTACCGCGTCTGGTCGAGCGACATCACGCCCGAGGAGACGCCGTACGAGGCCGGGCTCGGCTTCGCGGTGCGGCTCAACAAGGACGGGGGCTTCATCGGTCGAGATGCGCTCGTCGCCGCGAAGGAGGCGGGGCCACGAAAGCGCCTCGCCTGCCTGGTGATCGACGATCCGCGCTCGGTGGCACTCGGCAACGAGCCGGTGCGGGTCAACGGGGAAGTGGTGGGGCGGGTGACCTCGGGCGGCTACGGGTTCGCGGTCGAGCGCTCGATCGCCTACGCCTACCTGCCACCGGGGATGGCGGAGGCGGGGCAGGCGGGCGAGGTCGAGATCTTCGGTGAGTGGGTCGGTTGCGCGGTCGGCGCGGAACCACTCTTCGATCCCGAGGGGAGCCGGATCAAGGCGTAGGGGCGGGTTACTCCTCCGCCTTCTTGTGCCTCGCGCCCTGGCGCACCTCGTGTGGGAACGCCCGCATGAGGCGCCGCAGCAGGGAGTGGAGCTGCTCCTTCTCCTTCTCCGTGAGCGCCGATGCGATGAGGGCTTCGCGCCCCGCCTGTGTGTCCGTTGCGCTGTCCCAGGCGGCATGGCCGGCCTTGGTTGGCTCGACGAGGACCCCGCGCCGGTCGTTCGGATCCGGGAGGCGCCGAACGAGGCCCGCTGCCTCGAGCCGATCCAGCCGGTTCGTCATCGCGCCACTCGAGAGCCCAAGCCCCTCAGCGAGCTGTCCGGCCGAGAGCTGGTACGGCGGACCCTGGTAGCGCAGCCTGGCGAGGACCCGATGCGTGCGCCGGTCGAGGCCGAACTCGGCGAGCGTGGTCTCCATGGAGTGATCGAGATAGCGGGCGAGGTTCTGGATTCGCTCGACGATCCCCTCCGTCAACCGGTCGAGCCCCGGGATCTCGCGGACCCAGACGTCGAGCATCCTGTCGATGGAATCGGCGCGGTCCTTCGCGCCCGGCTTGGGGTTCTCCACGGCACAACATTGGCATCACATACCCTTGATGTCAAGCCTCTTGACATCAAACTATCTCGTCGCTAGACTCGCAGAAGTCTTGAGATCAAGAGTCTCGGACTGGAACAACAATGTGGGCGGCGGACCGCCAGGTGGAGGTAGGAACCGATGTTCGAGATGATGAATCAGCAGGCGCTCTCGATCGGCGCCGACCGCCGTCGCGAGGTGGCGCTGGAGACGATGCACGACACCCAGGGCTCCCGCGGAGCCGCTCGCCACGCAGTTGGCGTCGCCCTGGTCAGCTTCGGCCGGCGAGTCTCCGGTGAGATGCCGGCCGGCAACGGCCCCCGGGTCGAGGGGGACTGCGCCTAGCGCTCCGGGGGCTATTCGGCGAAGTAGCGGCGCTCGCCAGTGGCCGGGTTGAGGTACACCCGCAGCCGGTGACCGCTGGTCGGGTCGATGAAGACCTCGTCGGTCGGCCGGAAGGGGGCCGCCGGCATCGTCGCCTCACCGCCGCCGGGGCCGGCCGGCCCGGCCGATCCCTCGGCAGCCTCCGATCGGTAGCGCGCGCGCTCGAGGATGACCGCGACCAGGATCACGCCGCCGGTGACGGCGGCCCAGAGTCCATCGGCCCAGGCTCCGGCCATGAGACCAACCAGGCCGCCGAGCATCAGCAGCGCGCCGAGGATCCCGACGATGATCCGTACCGTCTCCACCATCAGCCCGCCCTAGTCCGCGGAGGGTTGCGGGGCGCCGCTGTCGGGCTCGACCACGACGGCCGTCCCGTAGGCCACGATCTCGCTCATGCTGGTCCCGATCTCGGAGCTGTCGAAGCGCATCGAGATGACCGCGTTGGCGCCCATCAGGGTGGCGTTCTGCACCATGCGATCGATCGCCTGGCGGCGCGTGTCCTCGAGCAGCTGGGTGTATTCCTTGATCTCGCCACCGCCCAGGGAGCGGACTGCGGCGGCGATGTTGCCGCCCAGGCCACGGCTGCGGACGACGAGCCCGTAGACATGGCCCTTGCTCTCCACGATCCGCTGTCCGGCGGCAAAGGGGGTAGTCGCAACAATCATGCGACTACTCTACGCGCCCTAGCCGAGGTGGTACGGAACGTCCACCACCACGGTATTGCGTCGGAAGAAGAGGCGCAGCTTGAGCCGCAGCGCGGTCTGGTTGTGCAGTGGGTACTCCCAGAAGTGGCTCGGCACGAACTCCGGCAGGACGACGGTGGTTGGCTGGGCCGGGTCCTCGCGATCCGTGGCATCGATGTATGCCATCAACGGCCCCATCAGCGCCCGGTAGGGCGACTCCAGGATGACCAGGTTCACCGGCCCACCCCAGCGTTCCCACTCCTGCCTGATCTGGGCCAGGTCCTCGGCGTCGTTCGAGACGTGGATCGCGGTCACGTCCGCCGAGATGGAGGTCGCGAAGGCGAGCGCGCTGAGGGTGGCGCGGTCGATGCGGCTGATTGGAACGAGCACCCGCGGAGCAACCCGTCGTGGTAGCGCGCGGCTTGTCGGATCGACGGCCAGCGCCGCCTCTACGCTCCGATAGTGCCGCCCGATCGACCACATCAGGCCGATCAGGAGCGGGATCAGCAGCAAGATGATCCAGGCACCGAGCGCGAACTTGGCAACGCCCACGATGATCGCGACCACCCCGGTCGCCAGGGCGCCGAGGCCGTTGAGGGCAGCCCTCCAGCGCCAGCCCGGCACCTCGTTGCGAAGGCGCCTCCAGTGGACGACCATCCCTGACTGGCTGAGGGTGAAGGCGATGAACACGCCGACCGTGTAGAGCGGGATCAGGTTTGTGACGCTTCCGCCAAATCCGAAGACCAGCGTGGCGGCCAGCACCGCCAGCACCATGACCCCGAAGCTGTAGGCCAGGCGGTCACCGCGGTACTGGAACTGGCGCGGCAGGAATCGGTCCTTGCCGAGGATGCTGGCCAGTCGCGGGAATCCGGCGAACGCGGTGTTGGCGGCGAGGACCAGCAGGAACGCCGTAGAGAGCTGGATCAGGTAGTGCATCGGGCTTCCGGTCCCGAAGAGGGTCCGGGCGATCTGGCTGATGACCGTCTCCTGCTCGCTCGGATCGGGAATCACGCCCAGCTGGGAGGCGATGAAGCTGATGCCGATGAAGATGGTGGCAAAGAGGCCCCCCATCAGGATCAGCACCATGCCGGCGTTGCGCGCCTCGGGGGGTCGGAAGGCCTGGACCCCGTTGGAGACGGCCTCCGTCCCGGTCAGGGCCACCGACCCCGCCGCGAAGGCACGCAGGACGAGCAGCAGCCCCAGCCCCTCCAGTGGCGCCGCATTGGACCACTCCGGCGGAGCGCTGTACGGCGGCAGCCCGCCGGTCACGACCAGCCAGCCGCCGTAGGCCAGAAGCCCAAAGATCGCCACGAGGTAGATGTAGGTCGGGACGGCGAAGATGTTCGCGCTCTCCTGTAGCCCGCGCAGGTTCCCGACCCACAGCAGGGCGATGAACCCGATGCCTACCCAGACGCGCGGCTCGTACAGGAAGGGAAAGATGGAGGTGAGGGCAGCCACGCCGGCTGCTACCGAGACCGCCACCGTCAGGACATAGTCGGTCAGCAGCGCACCGGCAGCCATCAGTCCCGGGAACCTGCCCAGGTTCTCGCTGGCCACGATGTAGGACCCGCCGCCGTTGGGATAGGCGCGGATGGTCTGCTGGTAGCTCGTGACGACGATCAGCAGGACGGCGACGATGGCGAAGGTGAGCGGCAGCGTGGCCGCCAGCGCGCCGGCACCGGCGACGACGATCACTCGCATGATCTCCTCGGTCGCATACGCCGAGGACGAGATGTTGTCCGACGCGAAGATGGCCAGCCCCTTCGCCGGCCCGAGCCGCTCCTGCGCTTCCTTCTCGGTCGCGATGCGTCGCCCGATGAAGACCCGTCGGAGGGTATCGGTCAGTCGCCCAATGCCACCCTCCGGCTCGAGCACTCGCTCAGAGGCGACGAGGTGACCGGGCGCCCGACGCCGAAACTCGGCGGCGTACGGTTCCACGACCTTCACGTAGCGGTCGCCGGGCCGCCCGCCGCGGACCCGTCGAAACTCCCTGAGATCGTCTGATTTCACCTGACTCTCACCATCAGGTCCCGGGCGAGCCGTCACCCGCCGGCCTCGATTGCGAGGTCGCATCCGGTGTGCCCATTCATCGCGCGCATCGACATGCCGCTGGCCCTGATCAGCGAGCCCATCTCACGGAGGGCCTGGGCATCGAGGGGAAGGCCGACCAGGGTGACCCGACGGGCGCCGCCCGCGGCGATCAGCGCGATGGCGGTGCGGACGAGGTCAAACTCATGCTCGAGGTCCCGCGGACCTTCCCACGGCAGATCCAGCGCACCAGCGGCGCCGGACATCTGAGATGCCATGCCACGAGCGTGCGCCGGCCCTCCAAGAGCGAATGGCAGTCGCACCTGGGCGCCACGCTCAAGATCGGCTCAAGAATCCCCTCGCACTCGGTAGCCGACACCCGGCTCGGCCACGAACAGGTCGGCGAAAGCGCCGTCCGGGTCCGCCGCGGCCAGCTTGCGCCTGATCTGGCCGATGTAGACGTGCAGGTAGTGGCCCTCCTCGGCATAGGCCGTGCCCCACACCGCGCGCAGCAGCCGGCCGCGGGTGACCACCCGGCCGGCGTTGGCCAGCAGCACCTTCAGCAGCTCGTATTCGCGCGGCGTGAGATGGACTTCCTCCGCGCCGACCGTCACCAGCCGGCGGTCGGGGTCGAGGCGCAGGGTGCCGATCTCGAGGATGCCGGTTGGATCAACGTCCGTCGTCAGCGAGCGTCGAAGCGCCGCCCGCACCCGGGCGTGCAGCTCCGCCATGCCGAACGGCTTGGCCAGGTAGTCGTCGGCACCGTCGTCGAGGGCCTCGACCTTGTCGCGCTCCTCGCCCCGCGCGGAGAGGACGATCACCGGGGTGGTGGCATCCCTCCTGACGCGGCGCAGGACGCCGATGCCGTCGATCCCCGGCAGCCCCAGGTCGAGGAGGATCAGGTCGGGGCGGCGGAGCTCCCACAGGACGAGAGCCTCCTCGCCATCGGCCGCCGCTCGCACGCCGTAGCCGTGCCCCTCCAGGTTGGCGACCACCGCCCGCCGCGTCTTCTCGTCGTCCTCGACCAGCAGGATGCTTGCCCGGCGCTCGGTCATCCGGGTGTCTCGGTTCCGTCGGGCGCTCCCGACGCCATGGGGAAGCCGACGTCGATCGCGAGCCCGCCGAGCTCGCTGCGGCGGGCCGCCGCGGTGCCGCCCATGATCTCCGCCATCCCCTTCACCACTGCCAGTCCGAGGCCGGTCCCCTGCCGAGCCGCACCGCGCCTGGCTGGCACGCGGTAGAACTTCTCGAACAGGTGGGTGATCGCCTCCGACGGCACGCCGAGACCGCCGTCCTCGACCCTCACCGTCACCGACTCGGCGGTGGCAGTGGCCGAGATGCGCACCCGAGCGTCCGAAGGCGTGTGCCGCACGATGTTCTCAAGCAGGTTGTCGAAGACCTGGCTGATGAGCACGGGATCCACGGCGACGGGCGGGAGCTCGTCGGGAATCTCCAGCTCGACTGGACGATTGCCGAAGCCGCTCGAGGCGCGCCGGAGGGCCTGGACCACCACCTCGCCGACAGGCATCGGTTCCGGCCGCGTCTCCAGGGCGCCGCCGGTGATGCGGCTCATGTCGAGGAGCCCGCTGACGAGGTTGGCGAGCCTCTCGGCCTCGGCGTCGATCTCCCGGGCAGTCGCCCTGGCCTCGTCCACGGTCAGCGCCACGCTGGGATCGGCGAGCGTCCCCGCCGATGCCCGGATGGTGGCGAGCGGGGTGCGCAGGTCGTGCGAAACCGAGTCCAGCAGCGCCGTCTTCAGCTCCTCGCTTCGGCGGGACACCTCGAGCTCGGTGGCCTGTTCCGACAGTCGATCGCGCACGATCCCCTGACCGATCTGGTCTGCTGCGGTGGCGAGCAGGCGGGTCTCCTCCGCGGTCGGGGGACCGAGCCTAGGATCGCGCGCTGCCCACAGCGAGCCGATCGGGTCGGTTCCATCGGCAAGCTCGACGCGGAAGAGCGCAAGGCTCTCGCGCCTGGCTGCGGGGGGTCCCGGCGGGCTCAGGCGCACCCAGGCCGGTGGTTCATCGGCGGATGTGCGGCGCAGCACGCTGTGTGGCCCGGCGCCGACCGCATCCGCTCCGGCATCCGTGGAGGCGATCACCTGCTCCTGCGCCCAGGTCGAGCCAAGGCCGATCCACACGCGTGCCATCCGCGAATCCTCGGCCAGGCCACCGACGAGGATCGGCAGCGCGTCCCGCATCCGCTTGGCTGTCGCGATGGCGCGGCTGACGTTGAACAGCGCACGGGCCTCGTGCTCACGGCGCTCCGATCGCTCGGCCTGGTCGCGCTGCAGCCCCGTGAGCTGCCCGATGCCGATGCCGACCCCCAGCAGCAGGACAAGGGTGAGGATGTGCTGCGGGTCCGAAACGAAGAAGGTGAACTCCGGCGGCAGGAAGAGGAAGTTGTAGGCCAGGAACGCGCCGAGGGCCGTCGCGACCGCCGCCCAGCTGCCGCGCAGGTAGGCAACCAACGCCACCGCGAAGAGGAAGAGGGTGGAGGCGTCGTGGACCCCTGCCTGCTCCTCGAGCACGAAGACGCCCACGATGGAGGCGCCCAAGGCCACGACGACAACGACGAATGTCGACGCGAGGGCGCGCCAGTCGGTCGGAAGGCGCCACATGTCGCCATCGTAGACCCGGACGGCCGCTGGGCTGGTGTCGGCCCTCAGTGGCCGGGGCCTGAGATATGGAGCCGAAGGTGGGACTCGAACCCACGACCGACGGTTTACGAAACCGTTGCTCTACCGCTGAGCTACTTCGGCCCGAATCAGGCGGGGCCGAAGTCTAGCAGTCCCCCGAATGGTCGGCCGCGCGAGGGGAGAGGGAGCTCCACCCCGCGCAGCCGCCGACGTCAGACTGGTGAGCGCCCGGGCATGGCCCGCACGATGGCGATCAGGATCACGGCGCCGACGAACGCGACCGCGATGCTGCCCCAGAATCCGGCGGTCCCGCCGCCGGTGATGAGGCTGAAGACGAAGCCGCCGACGAAGGCGCCGACGATCCCCACCACGATGTCACCGACGACTCCGTAGCCGCCGCCCTTCATGACCATCCCGGCCAGCCAGCCGGCGATGAGTCCCACGACCAGCCAGGCGATGATGCCGCCAGGATCAAGTGTCATCCCATCTCTCCTTCATTCAGCGCAGCAATGGCGCTCATATCCGGATTGAAGGCGACGACCGATTTCAGCGGCGTAACAGACGCCGCCTCCCCCATGCCAACCGCTCCCGAGTCAGTCGCGGCGCTCTGGTGGCGCCCAGCCGTGAATCAGCTCGTCGTGGTAGCGAGCTGATCCGTCGCCGGGAGCTCCGCGCGGGATCGGGGCCATCGGTGCCTTGCCCCGTCGCGCGAGGTCGAAGTACGGACAGACGTCGGTCAGCGGGCACAGCCCGCAGATGGGCCGTGGAGCGCGGCACGTGTCGCGGCCGTGCCGAATCAGCTCCACGTGAAACGGGTACATCTCGTCGGGCTCGAGCGCGGCTTCCAGCAGCAGGTGGGCGCGCTCGACGTCGGTCTTCGGCGGGATGAGCCCCAGGCGCAGTGCTACGCGATGCACGTGGGTGTCGACAGGCAGCGCCGGGCGTCCGAAGCCGAAGAGGAGCACTATCGCCGCCGTCTTGCGGCCGATCCCGGGCAGCGCGATCAGCCACGCCCGCGCCTCCTCCAGCGGCCACTCCCCAAGGAACGAGAGGTCCCAGCTGCCGTTGGTTGCGTCGTGGACCTCGGCCAGCACCGCCTTGATCCGCCGCGACTTGGTCGGAGCCAGGCCGCCCGGCCGCAGCACCTCCTCGAGCTCGTCGAGCGGTCCCTCGAGGACCTCGTCCCACGACGCGTAGCGCGCACGCAGCGCGGTGAAGGCATGGAACGAGTTGGTGTCGGCTGTGTTCTGGGAGAGGATGGTCAGTACCAGCTCGCTCACCGTGTCGACTCGCGGCCCGGCCCAAGTCGGGTGCTGGTATCGCTCGCCGAGCCGCTCGAGGACGACGTCTGCAAGGCGTCGCCGCGCGCGTCGGTCGGCGGCGAGCTTCTGCGCGCTGGCGCCGCGGCGGCGTTTGGGGGTCACCGCTCCGCCAGCGCCAGCCCGATACCGACGCTGCCGGCCAGCCGCTCGGCGGCGTTGGTCAGGAGCCGCTCGGTGTCGGCCATCGCCTCCTCCAGCGTCATCGGCCGATCCGCCACCGGCTGGACGAGTCTGAACAGGCCCGACACCTCGAGCGCCTCGGAGCCGGGGCCGAGCGTGCCGCACAACAGCACGACCGGGATGCCGCGCTCACGGGCGAGGAGGGCGACGCCCATTGCAGCCTTGCCGGCAAGCGTCTGCTCGTCCGCCCGACCCTCGCCGGTGACCACCAGGTCCGCCTCCTCGAGGCTCGCCGCCAGGCCCGCCATCTCCGCCACGACCTCGATCCCCGGGCGCAGCGTGGCATTCGTGAAGCCGAGCAGCGCGGCACCGGTGCCACCGGCGGCGCCCGCTCCGGGCATCGCCGCCACGGCACGTCCGGTCGTGGCCTCGATCGCCGCCCCATAGATGCCCAGCGCCGCGTCGAGGTCGGCGACTGCGGCCCCATCGGCGCCCTTCTGCGGCCCGTAGGTGGCGGCGGCCCCCGCCGGCCCCGTCAGGGGGTTCGTGACGTCCGAGGCGACCACTACCTCCACCCCGGCGAGACGGGGATCAAGCCCGGCGGCATCGATCACGATCAGCTCGGCGAGGGCTCCGCCTCCTGGTGGCAGCTCACCGCCGGCAAGGTCCAGGAACCGCACGCCGAGAGCGGCAAGCATCCCGCTCCCCCCGTCGGTGGTCGCGGAGCCGCCGAGTCCCAGGATCACCCTGCTCACGCCGGCGTCGAGCGCGCTGCGCACCAGCTCCCCGGTGCCACGCGTGCTCGCCCCGCGTGCCGTGGCCGGGGTCCGTTCGGTGACCGGGACCTGGGCGAGGCCCGAGGCGGCGGCCATCTCGATGAAGGCGGTCCGGCCCCCGTCGAGGAGGAGATAGTCGGCCGAGATCCGTTGGCCCAGGGCGTCATGCACGGCAACGGAACGGCGGACGGCAGCGTCGCCAAGGGCCGCCGAAACGGCCGCCAGCGTCCCCTCGCCGCCGTCGGCCATCGGGGCCAGCCGAACCTCGTCGCCGGGCCTGGCACGCAGCCAGCCGGCGGCGATGGCGCGTGCCACCGCGACCGAGTCGAGGGCGCCGCCGAACGAGTCCGGCGCGACGACGATCCGCAGCGGCGCGCCCATCAGCGCTTCAGCGAGCGTCGCCGCTCCTGGTAGGCAGGCACGCTGCGCATCGGCGGGCGGAGCTGGTCGGCCACCTCGCGCACCTCGAGGTTGAATCGGTCCTTCTCCTGCCCGATCACCTTCATCCCGCGGCCGACCTCGGTCAGCAGCTCGATCCGATGCCGCTCCTCGAGCTTGCTGATCGCCGCCTGGAGGATGGTGAAGCTCATCTGCGACAGGTTGGCGAGGGGCTGGTTGCGATGGATCCGCCGCTCGAGGTCGACCTGGCCGATGGCGGAGAGCCCCGCTGACTCGGCGATATCGATGAGGAGGCCGATCTCGACGCCGTAGCCCGTGAAGAACGGGACCGATTCGAGGAGCGCCCGACGCCCGGCGTACTCCCCGGAGAGTGGCTGGAGGATCCCGGACAGCTCCGGGAAGAAGAGGTTGATGAGCGGCCGCGCCATGAGCTCCGTCACGCGGCCGCCTCCCTCCTCGAAGAGGGTGACCCCCTGCCGGATCGGGCGCCGGTAGAAGCCCTTCACGTACTGGATCCGCGGCTCGCGGAGGAGCGGGCCGAGCAGGCCAGAGACGAAGCGCGGCTGGATGTTGCGGATGTCCGTGTCGATCCACGCCACGATGTCGCCATCGAGGACGTGGAGGCTCTTCCAGAGCGCCTCGCCCTTGCCGACGAAGGAGCCGGTCTCGGGGAGGATCCGCGAGTGCCGGATGACGGGCACGCCCAGGTCGGCGGCGATCTCGCGGGTGCGGTCGCTGCTGTCGCTGTCGATCACGACCAGCTGGTCGAGGAGCGGGACGCGGTCCATCAGCGCGACCTTCACGCGCTTGATCACCAGGCCGATCGTCTTCTCCTCGTTGAGGGCGGGCAGCCCCAGGCTGATGGTCAGCCCCTGCTTCTCCTTGAGCTCCACCAGCTTCACGACGTCTCGGAACTCGGAGGCGTGGAAGGTGTTCTCGGCGAACCAGCGGTCCACCACGGTTGGCAGCGCGCGGCTGTCCTCGACGAAGGCATCGGCTGCGGCGAGCGATCCCTCCGCGGCGCGCAGGGCGTCGAAGGTCGAGACCGCCAGCTGCTGCTTCGTCTTGACGACGACCACCGTCGGCTTCGCGCGAGAGGCAACCGCCTCGGCCACAACGCCGAAGAGGAACCGCCCGTCCGGGCTCATGGTTGACGGATTGGCCGATGCGCCCATCACCACCAGCTGGTGGTTGCTCGCCTCGCGCAGGATCGCCGCGCGGACCGATGACGCCTCGCGCAGGATCCCGCTCACCTTCCGGCCCCCGCCGTGCTCGGCCACGAAGGCGTCGAGCGCGTGCCGCTCGCGCTGCAGCGCCCGCTCGCCGATCCCCTTCGGGACGATGTGCAGGACCACGACCTGGGCCGAGAAGCGCTTCCCCAGGTCGCGAGCCAGGCGCATCGCCAGCTCCGCATGCGGACCACCGCGGACCGGCACCAGGATCGAGCTGACACCGTCCAGGCCCCGCTGCTTGACGACCGCGATGTCCGATGGCGACTCGCGCACGACCGCATCGATCGTGGGCGAGAAGACGGCCGATTCGGCGTGCTTTCCCCGCCCCGCGGCTGACCGCGCCGCCGCGGCGCCTGAGGGAGGCCCGCCCCAGCCGAAGATCACGAGGTCCGCACTCTCCTCGGCGACCGCCTCGATCACGCCGTCCGCGGCACGCCGGCCGATGCGGACCATGGTCCGGATCTCGACCTCCTCCTCGTCGCCAAAGTCCATGACGCGCTGGAGCAGGCGGCGTGCCGTGCGGGCGTGGGTCGCACCCTCGCTGAGCGAGACCCCGTCGGGCACCTCCACGATCCCGAGCGCCGTGATCTCGGTCGGGCGCCCGTGCCCGATCCCCGCTCCGATCCGCACCAGGTCGCGGGCCGTTCTCGGGTTCGCGAGCGGCAGCAGGATCCGATACGGCTGACGCCGAGGACGAGCCATCAGGCGCCGGCTCCGGAGCGCATCTCGCGCCAGCGAGTGATGAGGTACGGCTTCAGCTCCTCGAATTCCCTGGCCACCGCCTCGATCACCCGCTCCGCCTGGTCGGTTGTCATCTCGATCGTCTCGGCGATGAACCCCGCCGTCCGCCCGAAGTAGAGCGGGGTGAGCGAGGCGAGGAGGCGCTCGCGGTCGATGCCGGGCCGGTTGTACGCGACGAGGGCGTCGTAGAGACACCGGATCCAGAGGTCGGCGGGGAAGTGGAAGGCGGTCGGCAGGCTCGGGATCTCGATCGACATCACCCGGGCCAGCTGGTCGGGCGAGAGGATCTGCTCCCAGGCGTCCACCTGCGAGAGGCGCGCCGTCTCGAAGTTGTCGACCAGCTTGGCGTGGTTGACCTCCACCAGCTCCGGGGCGATCACCCGCTCGAATCCGTACTCCGGGATCGAGTGCGAGCCGCGCACCTTGAGCCATCGATCCTCGTAGCGTCCGGCGAGCCCGAAGAGGGTGCCGACCACCTGCCGGAACATCGGTCCCAGGTCGCCGGCGGGATCCTTGGCGTCGTGGATCTTGGCGCCCAGCCGCGTCTGGCAGACGGCGAAGCCCTCGTTGATGGCCGAGTGCGTCATCCAGACGTCGATCCCGAAGCGGGCCGTCAGCTCGTCGAAGGTGTCAAGCTCCAGGTAGCGCTGCACCAGGTCGGCGCTCACTGCGAACTCGCCGCCGATCGGCTGCCGGATGCGCGCTCCGTACAGGGCGCGGGTCAGCGGATAGGCGATCGCGTTGGTGATCGTGCCGTCGTACTTGTAGCGCGAGTAGAGCGGGGCGACGAAGTCGTAGCCACCCTTCAGAATCGGTCCGGCCAGGAGCTCGATCCACTCCGGCGCGATGCTGCGCAGGTCGGAGTCGACCATCACCATCGCCTTCACGCCAAGCTCGCGGGCCACCTCGAAGAGGGCGCGCACCGCGGTCCCCTTGCCGCTCAGCCCGTGGTAGGTGAACGTGATCCGTTGGAGCTTGTGGCGCGGGCTGACGAGGATGATCTTCTCGATGTACTCGGGGCTCTCCGCGGTGATGGCGACGCGCGGCGTGTGATCCGGAGAGCCGCCGTCGGAGTTCACGAGGATCGGCTTGAGGTCCGGGAAGTACTGGACCATCCCGGCCGTGGCCGCGCGCACCACGAAGCCGATGGTATCGGCGTTGCCGAAGCTGGGGATGCCGACCATGAGGTCCGCCTGGCCCACGCGGCGCACCTCGGCGAGCCCGCTCGCGTCGAGTGCCGAAGGGGTCGGCGTGGATCGATTGGTCGTCAGCGGTGAGACCTCCTCGGGCGCTGCAAGGGTAGCAGCCGGTGGAGGCTCAGTCTTCGATGCGCCGCAGCTTCTTCGGGCGCTGCCCCATCAGGCGACCGGCGATGGACGGGTACTTCTCCGGCTCCGAGGAGACGATCAGCCAGTCCTCGACCTGCTCGCCGGGCCGATACCTGGAGTTCACGTGCTTGGCGACGTAGTGGGTGAAGCCGTTGCCGCGCCAGGCGTGCAGCCACGGCCGGATGGGCAGCTTCACGGCGGGCGAGACCCGGACGCGGACGTTCTCCTCCACCACCGAGCTCAGCAGCCGGCGTCGCTCCTGGTATGGCACGTCGGCGAGCGACTCGCCGTCGAGCTCGACGAGGTCGAGCGCCACGAAGGCACGCCGCGTCTCCATCGAGATCGGGTCGGGCAGCTCCTCGCCGCCCTCCTCGGCCAACGTCTCGGCCCACTGCCGCACCCCCGAGCCGTCGCCGACGAACGGCTGCGCGGTCCAGATCCCGTCGATGACAGCCGCTTCGGCATCGATCGCGGTGAGCAGCTCGTCGGCCGCCTCGGCGCAGTCGGCGCCCGCGGGCTCACCCGCCTCATCGGTCAGGGTGACCCGTCCGGCGTGCAGGCGCGCGATCAGGCGATCTCCGGACCAGTAGGGCTCGAAGAGCCAGTTCACGCTGTCGATGACAACCTCGGCGGGCGTCGCGTGCTGGGGGAGGACGGGCTCTGGGCTGGTCATGGGCGCAAAGGGTATACCGCGCCGGCGCGCGAGGAGTTCACCTCAGGAGCGGTTGTAGAGCTTCAGCTCGCCCTCTTCGACCTCGACCCCGACCTCCTTGCGGATCTGCTCCCAGGCGTCGAGGTCCCACTCGCCGACGAGGGTGATCGCCGTCCCCTCGCGGCCGGCTCGCGCGGTGCGACCCACGCGGTGGACGTAGGTGTCGGCGTCCTCGGGGATGTCGTAGTTCAGGACGAACGGCAGGTCGGTGATGTCAAGGCCGCGCGAGGCGACGTTGGTGGCGATCAGGAACTGGATCTTGCCGGTGCGGAAGGCGGCCAGGGTGTGGTCGCGCTCGCGCTGCGAGAGCCCCCCGTGCAGCGCCGCCACGTTCCTCCCCTTGCGGGCCAGGGTGGCGGTGAGCCGGTCCACCCCGATCTGGGTGTGACGGAAGACGAGGAGCCGATCGAACCCGAACGTGTCGGTCAGCTCGGTGAGCGCAGCCGCCTTGTCCTGCTCGGCCACGAAGTAGACGAGCTGGCGCACCGTCTCCACGGTCCGCATCTCCGGCCGGACGATGATGTGCTCGGCCTGCTTGTCCATGAACCGATCGCAGATGCGCAGGATCGCGTACGGCATGGTGGCGGAGAAGAGCGCCGTCTGGCGCTGGCGCGGGCAGCGCGAGAGGATCGTCTCGACGTCGACGATGAAGCCCATGTCGAGCATCCGGTCGGCCTCGTCGAGGATCACGGTATGGACCCGGTCGAGGCGAAGCTCGCCTCGGCGGATCAGGTCGAGCACGCGCCCGGGGGTCCCGACCACGACCGGGACGCCGCGCTTGAGGGC
>DATJIJ010000047.1:0-11934 GCA_035493355.1 Candidatus Methylomirabilota bacterium | reverse complement strand
GGCGTGCCGGATGCTGGCGGGCCTGATGCGCGAGAAGGCGCTCGCCACCGAGCGCGGCGCGACGTACCGGTTGATCGAGGTCAAGTTCGGCTCGTCCCCTCGCGACCTCCTCCACAGCGGGAAGGCGCTCGCTCGCGGCTCCGCCATCAGCTGGACGCCGGCCGAGATCCGCGACGGGCAGATTACTGCGACGACTCCCGACGGCGACCCGTTTCCGCTGGCCTGGGATGACGTCGCGCCCGACCCGGGCTGGTGCAAGCTGGACTGGGTCGTAGCCGACCCGGCGCACGGCACGCTCGCCAACGCCAGCAACATGCTGGACGTGACCTGGGAGGCGCCGGATGGCTCGATCACCCCGCTCGACGGCCACCTCGACGGCTACTTCCAGGAGGTCTACCTCGAGGCCGATTCGATCCCGATCTTCTCGAAGCTGGTGCGCAACGCCACGCCCGACGCCCTCGACGACTACATCGCGCAGCTCGAGCACGAGGTTGCGAAGTACGTCACCAACGACCTGAACTACGGGAAGGCGGCCAAGCGGATGTACAACGTCTTCCGCCTGACCGGGCGCTACCTCGACGCGGTCTACCTGCGCGAGCTCTTCGACGAGCCGGCCGCGCTCCTCTACCAGGTCTGGTCGCTGGTGCGGACCATCGACGACGCGGTCAACCCCGACGAGCCGACCACGATGCGCGAGGCAGTGACCCAGGCCGATGCGCTGATCACCGAGGTCGCCAGCGTCCTCGACGGCGCCGAGGAGGCGGAGATCGTGAAGACCCTCGTCCGCCTGCGCGAGCAGCTCGACACCGACGACCATGGCACCGCCCTCAGCACCGATGCCGAGGCAGCCAGGAGCCTCCTCAGGAACCTCGTGAACAGCTTCTTCCACGACCGGCTGGTGGCGGTCCCCTCGATCAACGCCTACATCGGTCGGCTGCAGGCCGAGTTCGGCGAGGGCGCCGCCGCGGGGCGCTGATCAGGCCGGCGCCGCACCGGGCGGCTCCGACTGTCCACGCCGCACGAGCACGATGCGGGTGAACGGAAGCCGGATGTCGCTGAAGACCTCGATGCTGACCAGGAACCCGACAAAGATGAAGAGGATTCCCAGCAGCTCGCCGAGGAAGAAGCTCCAGGTGATGCCGAAGCGGTTCAAGCCGCTCGTCACGCCCGGCACGAATCCACCGAGCGCGATCAGCAGCGTCGCGGGGACGCGCGAGTTCAGCGTGCCAGCACGGAACGCCCGGATCGCACCGGGGATCGAGGCAAAGAAGTTGACGACGACCGCGACTGCGCGACCGATCGCTCCGATCACCGGGGGGCCGCCCTCGATGCGCAGCAGCCGTCGCTTCGGCATGAAGATGAAGGCCGAGTAGACCGCCCCGAAGACCAGGGCGAACGCGCCGGTGATGTTGAAGGGCGGCGTCAGGATGCGCAGGTCGCTCGGGAAGGCGGTCCCCACCGGGACGCCGGTCGTGGGGTCCAGCGCGTATCCGGGAGCGGGCAATGGCGCGGTCAGCACGAGGACCACGACGATCATAGACGCGAGGCCCAGGATGCCTGCCGCAAGCGGAGCCACCAGTCTCCGGTCAAAGCGCGTCGCGATCGCGAGCACGAGGGCCCCGACGGTCGAGAAGGCGACGACTGCGGCCACGGCGCCGCCCGATGCCGGCACTCCCTCCTTGGCCCGCGCAGCCGCGGCCAGGATGCTGAAGAGGCCGCCGGCGAAGAGGCTGAACGCCACGAAGTAGCCGAACCGGGTCCGGTTCAACAGGAAGACGGTGCCCAGTCCAAGGTATGCGGCGACGCCGAAGGCGCCGATGAGGTACCAGGCGCGGTACAGCGGCTCGCTCCAGCCGAACGCGCTGCCGAGGAACTCGGTGCCCGCGCTGATCCCGTACCACAGCAGACCGATGGTCCAGACCAGCTGGTACGGCTGCCGTCGCCGGAGCCACTGGTCGCCCACCATCGCGGCGAACACGAACGACAGGACCGAGGAGAGCAACGGCAGCGCGACGTTCACGGGGATCCGACCTCCTGCGCGACTCCTGATACAACTGGCCACCCGAGATGGGTGGAGCCCACGTCCGGGCTCGAACCGGAGACCTCGTCCTTACCAAGGACGTGCTCTGCCAACTGAGCTACGTGGGCGCGCGCAGATTCTGCCGGAAGCGCCAGATGGCAGGCAACCATCGGCCTATCTTGGCAAATCTATGTATCGGTCCTTTCGGTGCCGATGCCTGATGCCGATGATGGTGGGCAGGGAGGGAATCGAACCCCCACAGTCGAAGACGGCTGATCTACAGTCAGCGGAGCTCACCACCTGCTCAACCTACCCATGAAGTCGACCGAGCGGGAGTATAGCGAACGACTGCGCGGCGCCTCAACCAGGGCGAGGGTGGAGCCGACGGAGGGAGTCGAACCCGCAACCGGTGGTTTACAAAACCACTGCTCTACCGTTGAGCTACGTCGGCGTCGCGCCCGATTCTAGCCGAGGCCCGGCCGCTCGCTGACGCACCACCTCGAAGAGGAGAAGCGCGCCGGCGGTGGCGGCGTTGAGGCTTGCGATCCGGCCCGCCATCGGGAACCGCACCAAGAGGTCGCAGCGGCGGCGCATCGCGCCGGAGACGCCGCTCCCTTCGCTGCCGACGACGATTGCGATCGGTCCCGTCAGGTCGGCATCCCACGCCGTCAGCGGGGCATCCTGGTCGGCCGCGATGAGGCGGATGCCGCGCTCCTGGAGCTCGTGAGCCGTCTCCCCCAGGCCGCCAACCCGCGCAAGCAGGAGATGCTCGCTCGCACCGGCAGAGGCCTTCACCGCCGCAGCGGAGAGCGGCGCGGCTCCCCGCTCGGGGAAGATGACGCCATCAACGCCGGCTGCCTCTGCCGAGCGCAGGAGGGTCCCGAAGTTCGTCGGGTCCTGGAGGTGCTCCAGGATCAACAGCATCGGGTCATGCGCGCGCCGGGTCGCTGCGGCGAGCAGCTCGGCGAGGTCGGAGAAGGTGCGCTCCGCCACTTCCAGCAGCACGCCCTGGTGCCCGTCGAAGCCGGCGAGCTGCCGGAGGCGGTTCGCATCCACCGTCTCGATCGGGACCGATGCCCCGCGTGCGGCGGCGAGCACCTCGTTCAGCTCCGGCCCCGGACGCGCGCTGTGGGCGACCAGCAGACGAGCCGCCTCCCGGCCCGCGGCGAGCGCCTCGACGACCGGCCGCCGCCCACCGATCCAGTCGCTCATGTGTGCGCGACGACGGCCACCGCGAACGCAGCGATCCCCTCGGCCCCGACGAAGCCGAGGCCGTCCGACGTCGTCCCCTTGACCCCGACGGCGCCCGCGTCGATGCCGCACAGCTCCCCGATGCGGGCGGCGATGTCAGCGCGTCGCGGGGCGATCTCGGGGCGGGCGGCGACGATCGTGAGGTCGACCGACACCGGGCGCCACCCGGCCGCTGCCAGGGTCGAGACGGCGCGGCGCAGCAGATCGCCGGAGTCGGCGCCTTGCCAATGCGGATCGTCGGGAGGAAAGAGGCTGCCGATGTCACCGGCTGCCGCTGCACCGAGCAGCGCGTCGATGACGGCATGAATTCCGGCGTCGCCATCCGAGTGGCCGACCAGCCTCGGTTCGCCGCGGAACTCGACCCCGCCCAGCCGCAGCGCGCCCTCGTCTCCGAAGCGGTGCGCGTCGAATCCAACTCCCGCGCGCTGACCCTCCCCCACCGCGGGCGCGGCCAGCGGCATCGAGCGATCGGCGAGGACGCTTGCCACGAGCGCCTCGTCGCCGGGCTCGGTGAGCTTGATGTTGCCAGGCTCGCCGGGCACCGATCGCACCACGATTCCGGCGGCTCCGAAGGCGGCGGCCTCATCGGTCATCTTCCGTCCCCAGGCCTGCGCCTCTTCGAGCGCGGCCCGCAGGACGACCAGGGTGGCCGCCTGTGGCGTCTGTGCCAGGGCCAGCCCCTCGCGCTCGAACGCCCCAACGACGCGTCCGGAGTTGTCCACGTGCTTGAGCGAATCGTGGAGCGGGACGACCGGCACCGCTCCATCGGTTGGCGTCACCGCGCTGAGGATGCGTTCCATCAGGTCGCTGGAAGCGGCCGGTCGCGCGGCGTCGTGGATGAGGACCGCGGCATCCTCCGGGAAGCCGGCCCTGGTCAAGGCAACGATGCCGGCGAGCGCGGAATCGGCGCGCTCCTCCCCGCCGGCCACGACCTCGCAGCGCGCACGCGCGGATTCGGGAATCGCGTCGCGGAACCGGTCGAGGGAACCCTCCGGCGCGACGACGACGACCCAGCTCATCCCGGGGACCGAGAGCAGCGTGTCGAGCCCCCAACGCCAGGCCGGCCTCCCGGAGAACTCGATCCAGAGCTTCTCGCCCCCCATCCGGCGTCCGCTGCCGGCGGCGACGAGCACGGCCCCGACGATCATGCCTGCGTCATCCCCCTGCGGGCGTGTCGCGCGGCTGCGCGAAGATCATCCGACCGGCCACCGTCTGGAGGACCCGGGTCACGGTGACGCCGACCTCCTGGTTCATGGCCCGGCCACCACCCTCCACCACGATCATGGTCCCGTCGTCGAGGTAGCCGACCCCCTGCCCCGGCTCCTTCCCCTCCTGGATGATCTTGACCGTCATCTCCTCGCCGGGGTGGACGACGGCCTTCACCGCGTTCGCCAGCTCGTTGATGTTCAGGACCCGGATCCCCTGGAGCTCGGCGACCCGATTCAGGTTGAAGTCGTTGGTGAGGATCGCCGCACCGTGGTCGCGCGCGAAGGCGACGAGCTTGGCATCCACTTCCCCGATCTCGGGATACGTCTCCTCGCTCACCTCCACCGGCGTCATCGAGTCCTTCTGGAGCGCGGTGAGCATCTCGAGGCCACGCCGGCCACGGTTGCGCCGGAGCGCGTCGGGCGAGTCGGCGATGCGCTGGAGCTCGTCGAGCACGAAGCGCGGGACGACCAGGGTTCCCACGATGAAGCCGGTTCGCCCCACGTCCACGATGCGGCCGTCGATCACCGAGCTGGTGTCGATCACGATCTGCGAGAAGCCTCCTCGACGGCGGCCGCCGGGCAGGATTCCACCGACCGCCGGCAGGAGGACGTCGCGCTTGTACATCGTCGCTCCCAGCAGGATGAGCGCCGAGAAGACCGCAACCACTGGCGGGAGCACGGAGCCGGCCAAGCCCCCCAACGGGATCAGGGGCAGCCCAGCCAGGACGCCCACCAGGAGCCCGACCACGATCGCCGCCACGCCGAGCCCGAACTCGCCCGCCCCCGCCTGCGCCAGGCGATCGACCGCCCAGCGAGCCGGGCGGGTCGTGACGTACGGAATGGCCAGGTAGCCGAAGAGGAGTGTGGCGGCCACCATCGCCATCAGGAAGGCAGGCCGATTCGGCGCCTCGATGATGTTGGTATCCGCCTTGCTCAGGATGAGGAGTCCCAACGCGAACCCCAGCAGGGTCCCGAGCAGGGCGCCCACGAGCTGGATGAACTTGGTCATGTAGCCGATGAGTCCGTGATGATCCGATGTCGCGGGCAATGAAAGGGATGAATGCGATGATGCCAATCCCGCGCCCGCCCAGCGGCGGGCGGCCACCTTAGCACCTGCCGTTCCCAAGGTCTACGGGTCGTGCGAGGTCGATCAGTCCTCGATCAGCGCCTGGCGCAGGGCCTCTCGCAGGTCGCCGGCGGTGACGAGGTGACCGGCGGATGCGCGGGCGGCGCCTCCACGCTCGGGGCCGGTCACCATCCGATCGAAGCCAAGCCGTGTCGCCTCGGCAAGGCGCCGCTCGGCGCGTGCGGCGGGCCGAAGTCTCCCGCTGAGCGAAAGCTCACCCGCCAGGACGGTGCCCTCGCGCACGGCGCGCTCGCGCAGCGATGAGGCCAGCGCCACGGCCACCGCCAGGTCCGCGGCCGGCTCATCGATGCGGAGCCCGCCCGCCACGTTCACGTACACGTCGTGCCCGGTCAGGTTCAGGCCGGCGTGGCGCGCCAGGACGGCGATGAGCATGAGGACGCGGTTGACGTCGATCCCCGTCGTGGCGCGCCGCGGCGACCCATAGCCGGCCGGGGCAACGAGCGCCTGGATCTCAACCGCCAGGGGCCGGGTCCCCTCGAGGGTGATCGTGATGGCGCTGCCGGCGACCGGCGGCTGCTCGGATTCGAGGAAGAAGCGGCTCGCATCGGCGACTTCGACCAGGCCGTCGCTCCGCATCTCGAGCACGCCGACTTCATCGGTCGAGCCGTATCGGTTCTTGGCGGCGCGCAGCAGCCTGGTCGTCCCCATCCGCTCGCCCTCGATGTAGATCACCGCGTCGACGAGGTGCTCCAGGGTGCGCGGCCCGGCCACGGTCCCCTCCTTGGTGACATGCCCGATCAGGGCGACGCAGGTCGAACCGGCCTTGGCGACCTCGGCCAGCCGCGTGGCGACCTCGCGCACCTGCCCGACGCTGCCGGCGGGACCGCCGAGCTCCGCCGAGGCGAAGGTCTGGACGCTGTCGACGACCGCCAGCGCCGGCGCCGATGCTTCGATCGCGCCGACCGCGGTCGTCAGGTCGGTGCTCGCCACCAGCCCCACCCCGTCGACCACCGCCCCCACCCGCTCGGCACGGCCTCGCACCTGGGAGGCCGATTCCTCGCCGGTCAGGTAGAGGGTCGCGTGCCCGGCCGCGGCGAGGCGGCCGGCGAGCTGGAGAAGGAGCGTCGACTTGCCGATGCCGGGGTCACCGCCGAAGAGGACGATCGAGCCGGGGACGAGGCCGCCGCCCAGGACGCGGTCGAGCTCGCCGATCCCGCTCGGGAGGCGCGACGCCTCCGCGCTGCTGACGCCGCCGATGGGCGAGATCGCGGCAGAGCCCGCCGACGCGGCGCGCTCACGGGCCCGTGCGGACCCGCCGCCAGCTGACGCGGTGCGCGTGACGACCGTCTCGACGAGCGTGTTCCAGGCTTCACAGGAGGCGCACTGGCCCGACCAACGGGGCGCGCTGGCGCCACATTGCTGGCAGACGTAGACGGAACGGGTGGCTGGCACGGGTCGCGCCATCTTGCCACGCCCCCGAGTACCGCGACGTTATCGGCCCGTCAGCGGGCCTTGACGGTCTCCTTGGCCGGCTTGCGCTCGATGATCAGGCCATCGGGCGTGGCGTCCACCAGGATCGTGTCGCCCGGCTCGAAGGTGGCCTGCAGCATCCGCTCAGCCAACGGGTCCTCGATCTGGTGCTGGATCTCACGCCGAAGCGGCCGAGCCCCAAAGGCGAGGTCGTAGCCCTTCACGATGATCGCGTCCTTGGCTGCGTCGGTCACGATCAGCTCCATCTGCTGCCCAGCCAGCTGCGCCTTCACGCGTTCCAGCTGGAGGTCGACGATCTCGCGGATCTCCTCGCGGGTCAGCTCGCGGAAGACGACGGAGGCGTCGATCCGGTTGAGGAACTCGGGGCGGAAGACGTTCTTCAGCTCGCCGAGCACCTTCTCCTTCATCCGCTCGTAGTCGGCGGCAGCCTCGCCCGTCGAACCAGCCTCGCCGTCGGCGCGGAAGCCGATCCGCGAGTCCTTCTGCAGCAGCTGGGCGCCGACGTTGCTGGTCATGATGATGATGGTGTTCCGGAAGTCGACGCGACGCCCCTTGGCATCGGTCAGGTGCCCGTCCTCCAGGATCTGGAGGAGGATGTTGAAGACCTCCGGATGCGCCTTCTCGATCTCGTCGAGGAGGACCACGCTGTAGCTCTTGCGGCGAACCGCCTCGGTCAGTTGGCCGCCCTCGTCGTAGCCGACATAGCCAGGTGGGGCGCCGACCAGGCGCGAGACGTTGTGGCGCTCCATGAACTCGCTCATGTCGATCTTGATCATGGTGTCCTCGGAGCCGAACATGAACTCGGCGAGGGCGCGTGCCAGGTGCGTCTTCCCGACGCCGGTGGGGCCCATGAAGATGAATGAGCCGATGGGCCGCTTCGGGTCCTTGAGCCCGGCCCGTGCCCGGCGGACCGCCTTCGAGACGATGTCGATCGCCTCCTGCTGGCCGATCACGCGCTTGTGCAGCGCCTCCTCCATGTGCAGCAGGCGCTCGGATTCTTCGGCGCTGATGCGGATCACCGGGATCCCGGTCCACATGCTCACGACCTGCGCGATGTCCTCTTCGGTCACCACCGGCATGTCCTTGGCGGACTCCTCGTGCCAGGCGGCACGCAGCGCCTCGATCGCCTCCTTGCCCTGGGCCTCCTCGTCGCGGAGCCGGGCGGCCGCCTCGTAGTCCTGGGCGGCGATCGCCTCGTCCTTCTGCCGCGTCACCTCTTCGAGGTCCTTCTGCGCCTCCTTGATGTTCGGCGGCGCCTTCGACTGGCGGAGACGCACGCGGGACCCGGCCTCGTCCATCAGGTCGATCGCCTTGTCCGGCAGCGCGCGGTCGGCCACGTAGCGGACCGAGAGGTCGACGGCGGCCTGGATGGCCTCGTCGCTGATCTTGACGTGGTGGTGCTCCTCGTACCGCGAGCGGATGCCGAAGAGGATCGCGACCGCCTCGTCGACGGTCGGCTCCTCCACCATCACCGGCTGGAAGCGCCGCTCCAGCGCCGCGTCCTTCTCGATGTACTTGCGGTACTCATCGAGGGTCGTGGCGCCGATGCACTGCAGCTCCCCGCGGGCGAGCGGCGGCTTGAGGATGTTGGCGGCGTCGATCGCGCCCTCGGCGGCGCCTGCGCCCACCAGGGTATGCAGCTCGTCGATGAAGAGGACGCTGTCGCTGCTGCTTCGCAGCTCCTCGATGATCTTCTTGAGGCGCTCCTCGAACTCGCCGCGGTACTTGGTGCCTGCCACCAGCGAGCCGATGTCGAGGGTCAGCACGCGCTTGTCGGCCAGCGTCTCGGGGACGTCGCCGCTCACGATGCGGTGCGCCAGGCCCTCGGCGATGGCGGTCTTGCCGACGCCTGGCTCGCCGATCAGGGCCGGGTTGTTCTTCGTCCGGCGGCTCAGGATCTGGATGACGCGCTCGATCTCCTTCTCACGCCCGATGACCGGGTCGAGCTTGCCGGAGCGGGCAGCCTCGGTCAGGTTGATCCCGAGCTGGTCGAGCGTCGGCGTCTTGGAGGGTCGCTTCGTCTCCTGCGCCGGCGACACGCTCGTGCTCTGGCTCAGGACATGGATCACCTGGTGGCGCACCTTGTCCAGGTTGACGCCCAGGCTCTCGAGCACGCCAGCGGCGATCCCCTCGCCCTCGCGGACGAGGCCCAGCAGCAGGTGCTCGGTACCGATGTAGTTGTGGCCGAGGCGGCGCGCTTCGTCGATGGCCAGCTCGATCACGCGCATGGCACGCGGCGTGAGGCCAACCTCGCCGACGACCGGCCGGTCCCCACGGCCGATGATGAACTCGACCGCGGTCCGGACCTTGGAGAGCTCCACGTTCATGTTCTCGAGGACGCGCGCGGCGACCCCCTCGCCCTCTCGGACGAGGCCGAGGAGCAGGTGCTCGGTGCCGATGTAGTTGTGGTTGAAGCGCTGCGCCTCGTCCTGGGCAAGGGTCAGTACCTTGCGTGCCCGATCCGTGAACTTGTCGAAGCGATCCATTGCGCATCCCTGCGTGTCTGCCCGGGGGCCCTGGCTGGACCACCGAACGTGGCCAGAGTGTAGAGCACCACTCTCGCGTGATGCCTTCAATAGGTACTACGGGCTAGGGTGACGGTTCGCTCACGAAAACCGGCGCGCGAAGACGCGAGGTGGCCTCGGGCTCCGGTGCGAATCGCCTAGCGGGCGAGACGGGCGATCTACGAGCCCTCGGAGTCGGCGTCTGCGGTAACGGCCTCGGGCTCGTCAGCTTCGGCTTCGGCGACAGGCGCTTCGGCCTCTGGGTCAGCGGCGGCCTCCGGCTCGGCGGCGGCCTCCGGCTCGGGCTCGGGCTCGGCGGCAGCCTCCACTTCCGCGACCGGTGCCTCGGCCTGGGGCTCAGCTGGCGCGGCCTCCTCGGCGGGCTCATCGGCCGCGACCTCCGCGACGGCTGCCTCAGGCTCGGCTTCGGGCTCTGCCTCATCGGCAGCGTCGGGCTCAGGGGCAGCCTTGGCTGCCTTCTTCGGCTTCGTCGCGCGGAGCTGGTCGAGCAGCCCCGACTCGGCGAACGCAGCGGCCATCGTGTTGTCGATCCCCTCGTCTGGCTCGCTGATCGCGTCCTCGGGACGGTAGTCGCGGTCGCGCCGATCCCGGCTGCCGCGTTCACGACGCGGGCGCTCCTCGAATCGGGCAGGTGCGGTCGCGCTGGCGCCGATCGTCGCCGCTGCGGCGGCCGGTGCCGCCTCAGGGGTCGAGCCCGACTCGGCCGCCTGCTTGAGCGAGAGGCCCAGCCGATGGCGCTCGGAGTCGAGGCTAATGATCTTCAGGTCGAGGGTGTCCCCCTCCTTGACCACGTCGCCGGGGTGCGCGACCCGCTGGTTCGACAGCTCGCTGATGTGGATCAGGCCCTCGAGGCCCTCCTCGACCCGCACGAACGCGCCGAAGTTCACCAGCTTCGTGACGGTGCCCGAGATGACATCGCCGATCTTGTACTTGGCGACCGACTCCTGCCACGGATCGGGCTGGAGACGGCGGATCGAGAGGCTGATGCGCCCGCGCTCGTGGTTGATGTCGATGACCTCGGCCTCGACTTCGTCGCCGATGGCGTAGGCGGTCTCCGGGTTGTTCACCTTGTTCCACGAGAGCTCGCTCTTGTGGACCAGGCCGTCGATCCCGCCCAGGTCGATGAAGACGCCGAACGGCGCGATGCTGCGCACGGTGCCCTGCACCTTCTGTCCGACCTGGAGGCTGCTGAAGAGCTCGTCGCGCTTCTCGCGTCGCTCCTCGTAGAGGGCCACCTTCTCGGAGAGGATGAGCCGATTCGCCTTGCGGTTGACCTCCAGGATCTTCAGCCGGAGGGTCCGTCCCACGAACGGCTGGAGCTTCTCGGCAATCTCCTGCGCGGCGTCACGCGGCTGCTCGTCGCGCGGGCGGCGCGGGAAGTCGACGATCTGGCTGATCGGCACGAAGCCGCGCACGCCCAGGTCGACGATGAGGCCGCCCTTGTTGTGGTCGATGACACGTGCCTCGACAATCTCCCCGGCATCGAACCGCTCCTGCATCGCGCGCCACTTGCGCTCGAGGCCGGCGCGTCGGAGGGAGAGGACCGCATGGCCCTCAGGTGACTCCGGCTGGAGGACATAGACGAGGACCTCGTCCCCGACGGAGAGCTCCGGCCGTGCCTCGTCGCCAACCGACAGCTCAGGCCGTGCCTCCTCGCCATCACGCGGACCGCGACGGCTCATCAGCTCGCGATTCGAGACGACGCCCTCGCTCTTGCCGCCGAAGTCGACGAGGATCTCGTCCGGGTCGATGCGGACAACGGTGCCTTCCACGACATCGCCGTGCTTGAGGCTCTTGACCTCGTTCGACGGGTCGTCCAGCAGCTGAGCCATGGTCATCGGCTCGCCAGATTCCTCTTCGGGCTCGGGTGCCGCCTCGGCGACCATCGGCTCAGGCTCGGGGGCCGGCTCCGGCGCGGCCTCGGCGGCTATCGGCTCAGGCTCGGGCCCAGGCGCTGCTTCGCTCTCCGGCGCAGCCTCGGGCTCGGGCGCCGCCTCGGGCTCGGGCGCCGCCTCGGCGGCGACTGGCTCAGGCTCGGGAGCGGTCTCCTCGACGATGGGATCAGCCGGTTCGTCGGCCTGCGGCGTCGCATCGGCGGTCATCTCCGCCGGTGCGCCCGCGGCGTGCGTTTCTTCGGCCGCAGCGGGGATCGCATCCTCGGCTTGCGACTCGGGCTGATTCGTTTCGTCGGTCAAGTGCGTATACGCTCCTTGGGTGGAATGTCCCCGCAGCAACAACGCCCTCCGCATGCGGAGGGCGTCTCATTCATCATGGTGAGGTGGAAGCTGCCTTAGGGGTGCTCCTCCGTAACGGCCGATGGGAGAGGCGCGCATCCGCGCGTGCTATGCGGTT
>DATJIJ010000046.1:0-4785 GCA_035493355.1 Candidatus Methylomirabilota bacterium | reverse complement strand
CGCTCGAGGTCGCCGCCGCGGTGGGCTACGTCAGCGCCGGAACCGTCGAGTTCCTGGTGACCGATGCCGGCGACTTCTTCTTCAGCGAGATGAACACCCGCCTCCAGGTCGAGCATCCCGTCACCGAGGCCGTCACGGGCCGCGATATCGTCGCCGACCAGCTGCGGATCGCAGCCGGGGAGGCGCTTGGCTTCGGCCAGGCCGAGGTGCGCTGGAGCGGCCACGCGATCGAGGCTCGGCTGTACGCCGAGGACCCCGACGCCGGCTTCCTGCCAGCCACCGGCCGGCTGCTGCGGCTCCGCTGGCCGGAGGGGATTCGCCTCGAGACGAGTGTTCGCGACGGCGAGCTCGTCTCAGACCGATACGACCCACTTCTCGCCAAGCTCATCGCACGCGGCTCGTCGCGCGCAGAGGCGCTCCAGCGGCTGCGCGATGCGCTCGACGAGACCCTCGTGCTGGGGGTCCGGACGAACCTGCGCTTCCTGCGCTGGCTGCTCGACCAGCCGGTCATGCGCGACGGAGAGATGCGCACCGACACGCTCGCCCATCTGCCTCTGCCGACGGCGCCGGAGCCTCGGCCGGCGGCCTGGGCGGAGGCTGCCGCGGCGCTGGTTGCGGCGGCGCCTGACGGTCCATGGAGCGGGGGCTGGCGTTCCGCGGCGCCGGCCGCGGTCCGGATGCGATTCGGCGACGAGGAGCGCCGGGTCGAACCGGTTCCCGACCGCGCGAGGGAGATCGCCGTCGAGGACGGGGTTGCCCACGTCGACATCGAGGGGCAGTCGCTCGAGCTCTCGCTCGCCGCGCCGCCGAGCGTCGAGGAGGCGGTCAGGCACGCCTCGGCGCACTCCGGTGGGACGGCCGCCCTCATCGCGCCGATGCCCGGACGGGTCATCGCCATCCGCGTCGCCGAGGGCGCATCTGTCAGTGCCCACCAACCGCTGGTCGTGATCGAGGCGATGAAGATGGAGCACGCGGTGGTCACGCCACTGGCCGGCACGGTCACCCGCGTCCTGGTCGCCGTGGGCCAACAGGTGCAGCGCGGCGACCTGCTGGCGGAGGTATCGGCCTAACATGGCCGACCGATGAGCCGCCCCGAGGTCAGGATCTACGAGGTAGGCCCGCGCGACGGGCTCCAGGCCGAGGCGGCCGTCGTCCCGACCGATGCGAAGCTCGGCTTCATCGGAATGCTCGCGGACGCCGGGCTGCGAGAGATCGAGGCAACCTCCCTGGTACGGCCCGACGCCATCCCCCAGCTCGCCGATGCCGACGACCTCCTGCAGCGGCTCGACCGCCGCGCCGGAGTCCGCTACCCGGTCCTGGTGCCGAACGCACGCGGCCTGGAGCGCGCCATCGCGGCCGGCGTGGACGCCATCTGCCTGATGACGGCGGCGACGGACGCGTACGTGCAGCACAACATCGGGATGAGCATCGACGAGTCGCTGGCCGCCTTCGAGCCGATCGCCGCCGAGGCGCGAAGGCGGGGCTGGTGGATCCGGGCTTACGTCAGCACGGCGTTCGGCTGCCCGTATGAGGGGGAGGTGGACGAGCAGGCGGTCGTCCGCGTCGCGGAGCGGCTGCTGCGGCTCGGCGCCGACGAGCTGTCGATCTCGGACACCCTGGGAGTGGCGGCCCCGGCGGACGTGCGCCGCGTCGTGACAGCGTTGACCACCGCCGGGATCGGCTCCGACGTCATCGCCCTCCACCTTCACGACACGCGGGGGACGGCGCTCGCCAATGTGATGGCGGCGATGGAGCTCGGGATCAGCTGCTTCGACGCCTCGACCGGCGGGACCGGCGGCTCGCCGTACGCCCCGGGATCGGCGGGCAACCTGGCGACCGAGGACCTCGCCTACCTCCTCAACCGGGAGGGAGTCCGCACCGGGGTCGACCTCGACGGCATCCTGGCGGCCGCCACGTTCATCGCCGGGCAGCTCGGGCGTGAGACGTCGAGCAAGGTGAGCCGCGCCGGTGGCTGGCCGCAGTAGCGGGGTAGGATGACGCCGATGGAGGCGCGCCCGCCCGACGCCGAGCCCCGCGCGGTCATCCTGGACGTCGACACCGGGATCGACGACATGGTTGCCCTGCTCATCGCCGCCACGGCGCCCGAGCTCAACCTGCGAGGCGTGACCTGCGTGGCGGGGAACGTCGAGATCCACCACGTCGCACGCAACACCGGCAAGCTCCTGCGCATGGTCGGCCGTGGCGACGTGCCGGTCAGCATCGGCGCCGCGCGGCCGCTCCATCGGCGGCTGCGGACCGCACCCGACACGCACGGCCCCACCGGCACCGGATACGTGGAGCTGACCGGCGAGGACCCCGACCTCGGCTCGACCGACTACACCGCGGTCCCGGCGCCACGCTACCTCGCCGCGCACATGCAGCGGCATCCCGGTGAGCTCACGGTGGTGGCGCTTGGCCCGCTCACCAATATCGGTGCCGCGGTGCTCAACGGGGCGGATCTCGCCAGCGGGCTGCGGGAGCTGGTCTGGATGGGTGGCGCGCTCGAGGAGCGCGGCAACACCACCGAGACCGGCGAGTGGAATGCCTGCGTCGATCCGGAGGCGGCCGAGGCCTGCCTGGCGGCAGGCGCCATCTCCCGGATCTTTCCGCTGGATGCGACGCAGGACGTGATCTTTACGCTTGAGGACCTCGAGGCCCTGCCGGCCACCCCGCTGGCCGCGGTGGTGCGCGACGCGATCCGCTTCTACGTCGCCTTCCATCGCGAGGCGGATGGGATCGACGGCTGCTACCTGCACGACCCGGTGACGCTCATCGGGTCGCTGCTGCGCCCGGACCTCGTCACCGAGACGGTCGACGAGCGGCTGGCCTGCGACACCGGCAGCGATCCGCATATGGCGGGGAGCCTGTACCGATCCAAGGACGAGGGGCGCCGGGCGGTGAATATCGCAACCGCCGTGGACCCCGAAGGTATGCACCGCGAGCTCCTGGAACGCCTCGCCGGGGCGGTGGCAACGCCGACCGGCGGGGTCAAGGCACGACACGAGGGAGGTTGAGACCGTGGACAGCGCTCGTTGGACCCGCATGGCAATCGGGCTGGCCGTTGGGGCCGTCGTCGGGGTGGGCCTGTATGCCACCGGCCAGGTGTGGCCGCTGGCCGCAGCGGCCGGGGTCATCGCGGCAGATGTCGTCTACGCCGGGCTGACCCTGGCCCAGACGGGCGCCTGGGGACCGATGCGCGTTGCCGCCGGCCTCGTTGCCTTCGCGGTGGCGACCTACATCGGCATCGGCTTCGGCGACTTCAACGACCCGAACGCCGTTGACCCGACCACGTTCGCCAACTCGAAGGCGGCGAACTCCTGGGCGCTGATCCTCACCATCGCGATGGTGATCGGGGCTGTCGTCACCTTCGGCCTCGAGCTCGTACAGACCGGGCGCCTTGCCTCGCTCGCCGGCCAGTTCGGCACGCGGACGTACCTGCTGATGGCGGTGGGGATCGGCGTGAACGTGATCCTGGGCCAGACCGTCGCATCGGCGCTCAAGATCCCGATCTACCTCGACTCGATTGGGACGATCCTCGTCGGAGTCCTGTGCGGGCCCGTTGCCGGCGCGCTGACCGGCGGGCTCGGCAACATCCTCTGGTCGTACGTCATCCCGCCGCCGTTCCAGTACCAGCCGGCGGCGGCGTTCGCCATCACCGCGGTGGCGATCGGCGTCATCGCCGGCCTGGCCGGGCGCGCCGGATTCCTACGCCCGCGGCCGAACCGACCGTACGGCGAGCTCGTGGCGGGTGGCGCGATCACGGTCGCGCTGGTCGGTGTCCTCGCCTGGGCAGCCTCAAAGGCCTACACCGAGATCTTCCAGACCGACATCAACCTCCTCCCCGACCCGGCCACCGTCGACCCGCTCTTCCTGGTGCTCGGCTACCTGGCCATCGCGCTGGTCGTGCTGGCGGTGGTCGGCCTCTTTGCGCTGCTCCTGGTGCGCCGTGACCTGACGGCGGCCTACGTCGTGGTGGCGGGGGTCTTCACCGGGATCGTCGCCGCGCTCATCAGCGCGCCCATCGCGGCCGGTGTCTTCGGCGGCGTCACGGCGTCCGGCACCGACTTCCTGGTCGCGGCCTTCCGCCAAGCGGGCGCCGATGTCTACGCGGCAACGACCGGGCAGGGCCTGATCAGCGATCCGATCGACAAGGTGACGACCTTCTTCACCGTCTACCTGATCCTCTCGGCGCTGGCCAACCGCTTCAAGGCGCGATTCCCGCAGGGCGAGCAGGTGCTCGAGGAGAGCACGGACTGACCGATCCCCTTCCCTCGTTCCTCGGAGCGCCGGGGCCGAGCCGCGTCCATCGGCTGAACCCGCTGACCAAGGCGGTGCTGGCTGGAGCCACCACCGCCCTGGCGGTGCTCGCCGGGGGGTTGGTGGGGCCGGCGCTGCTGACCGCCGTCGCCGTCATCCTGCCGGCGGTCATCGGCCGCATCCTGGTGAGGCTCCTGCGCACCGCCTTGCTGCTGACCCTGCCCATCGCGATCAGCGTGCTCGTCGTCAACCTCTTCTTCTTCCCGGCCGGCCGCGACGTCCTCTTCAAGGTCGGACCGATCACCGCCACCGCCGAAGGCCTGGGCTTCGCGCTCGAGACGCTGGCCCGCATCGGGGCGATCAGCGGTGCCATCACCCTCTTCTACCTGACCACGCCACCCTCCGAGCTGGTCCTTGACCTCGAGCGGCGAGGCGTCTCCCCACGGGTCGCCTTCATGGCACTGGCTTCGGTCCAGACCGTGCCGGCGCTGGTCGAACGAGCAGCCACGATCACTGCGGCGCAGCGCG
>DATJIJ010000045.1:0-8732 GCA_035493355.1 Candidatus Methylomirabilota bacterium | reverse complement strand
AGCTGAGTGGCGGCGGCGTCCTGGGCGTCTTCGCCAGCGAGGATGGCGACGGCCAGTCGTGGAGCAGCAAGACCAACTCGCTGCAGTGCTCCGAGGCCCAGTCGGTCGAGGAGTCCGTGGCCGAGTCCGTGGCCGAGTCCGTGGCCGAGTCGGTTCCGGAGTCCGTCTCCGAGTCGATTCCCGCGTCAGTTTCCGAGTCGGTCCCGGCATCGGGCGAGCAGTCGGTCGAGGCCGGCACCGGAACTCCCGAGGAGAGCACCCCTGACGGCGCGCTCTTCGGAAACGGCGCCAGCCCGCTGCCGACCATCGCCTTCAGCCTGATCCTGCTTGCATCCCTCGGCGGCCTCGCCTTCGCGAACGTCAAGTCGGTGCGCCGCTAGATCGAGTCGATACGGCGAAAGCCGGTCACCTGAACGAGGCAGCCTCCGGTCCGCCGGGGGCTGCCCTCTGTTCAGCAGGGACGAGTCCAGGGAGCACCCGGTGGCGCCCTGCGCCGATTGATCCAGCCCCCCTGGCAGGGACGGGGTAGAGGTTCGCCTCTACCCCGTCTTCTGTTGCGCGGCGGGGCGTGACGCGCAAATGCGGTGCGACTGCGCAACGACCAGAGTGACCAACTTCAAACCGGACTACACCAGACCTTCACAGAGGTGCACCCGGAGGTACTAGGCAGGCCCAGTACTTCCGATTAGGGTGCGGACATCGACCCCCAGGGGGGCCCCGCGGGTGTTCCGCGTCAGGCCAGGGGCGCGGAAGGACTCGTAAGGAGCAATCATCGTGAACACTCGCACCACCACTCTGGCAAGGGCACCGCGGATGAGCATCGTGCTCGCCGCTGGGGCTGCCCTCTCACTGTCGCTGCTGTACCTGGTCGGTCCGGCGCTGGCGACGAAGCCCGACCCGCTGCACAAGGTCACCATCTGCCATCGCACCAACTCGGTGACCAACCCGTACGTCATCATCACCGTCGACGAGGCTTCGGTCGATGGAGACGCGGGGAATGACAAGGGCAAGGGCGACCACCTGCTCGAGCACCTGGGTCCCGTCTTCGACTTCAACAGCCCGCCGCCGCCTCCGCACAACGGCGACCAGTGGGGCGACATCATCCCGCCCTTCTACTCTGACGGCAGCACCCCGACCGGCTACCCCAGCCTTAACTGGAACGCAGCTGGCCAGGCTCTGTTCGAGAACGACTGCAACTTCCCCGGTGAGGTTGAGGAGTCGGTTGCCGAGTCCGCAGACGAGTCTGTGGCCGAGTCCGTGGCCGAGTCGGCTGACGAGTCCGTGGCCGAGTCGGCTGACGAGTCAGTGGCCGAGTCTGCTGACGAGTCGGTCGGCGAAGGTGAGTCTGGCGCCGAGTCGGCCAGCGAGTCTGGCAACCAGGGCGTCGAGGCTGGCACCGGCACCCCTGCGGAGAGCACTCCTGACGGCGCCCTGCCGTTTGGCGGCTCCAGCCCATTGCCGACCATCGCCTTCAGCCTGATCCTGCTGGCCTCCCTTGGCGGCCTCGCCTACGCGAACGTCAAGTCGGTCCGCAACCTCGGGTAGCCCTTGAACGGCGCAAGCCGATGGGACGGGGTAGAGGTTCGCCTCTACCCCGTCTCTGTGTGTCCGGCTAGATCAGCGCCAGTTCGCGGCCGACCTTCTCGAAGGCGGCGAGACAGGTTTCCAGCTCCTCGGTGCTGTGCTCGGCGGTAACGATGGTGCGCACGCGGGACCGATCGTCCGGGACCGTCGGGAAGCCGATCCCCTGGGCGAACACCCCCTCCTCGAAGAGCCGATCCGACAGCTTCATCGCCATCGCGCCACTGCCCGCGATCACCGGTGTGATCGGCGTCTCGGAGGCACCGATGTCGAAGCCGAGCCGCGCCAGGCCCGCCTTGAAATGGCGGGAGTTCTGCCATAGCCGCTCGATCAGCTCCGGCTCGGACTCGAGCACGTCGATCGCCGCCAGGCAGGCGGCAGCGACCGCCGGCGGGTGGGAGGTGGAGAAGAGGAATGGCCGCGCTCGATGGATGAGGATCTCGCGCAGCGACTCGCTGCCAGCCACGTAGCCGCCGAGCACGCCGATCGCCTTGGAGAGGGTCCCCACCTGGACGTGCACCCTCCCATGCAGGTCGAAGTGGTCGACGCTTCCCCGCCCGTTGCGGCCCAGCACCCCGGAGGCATGCGCGTCATCGACGTAGACGATCGCATCGGCCGCCTCGGCTGCCTCGACGATCTCCGGCAGCCGCGCGATGTCGCCGTCCATGCTGAAGACCCCATCGGTGATGACCAGCACGGTCTTGCCGGCGCCGGCCGGCGCCGCGCGCACCTCGGCCAGGACCGAGCGAAGCGCCTCCATGTCGGCGTGCGCGAAGACCTTGCGCTCAGCCTTGGTGAGTCGGATCCCGTCGATGATGCTGGCGTGGTTCAGGGCATCCGACACGATGACCGCGCCCTCCCCGGCCAGGATCGGGATCACTCCGGTGTTGGCGGTGAAGCCGGACTGGAAGGTGAGCACCGCCGGCACCTGCTTGAACTCGGCAAGGCGGCGCTCCAGCTCCTCGTGCAGACTCATCGTGCCGGCGATGGTGCGCACCGCCCCGGAGCCCGCTCCGTAGCGCCGCACCGCCTCGATGGCCGCGTCGCGCAGGCGCGGATGCGTGTTCAGGCCAAGGTAGTTGTTGCTCGACAGGGTGATCACCTCGCGGCCGTCGATGACGCAGCGGCTGCGCTGCTCGCTCTGCACCACGCGGAGGCGGCGGTAGAGGCCCTTCGCCTTGAGGTCCTCGATCTCGGCGTCGAGGAATGCGAGCGGGTTGCGCGCCCGCGCGCTGACGGTCTCGGTCATGGCAGGAGCACCACCTTTCCGGCGTGGCGGGAGGCGAGCAGGTCGAAGCCCTGCTCCCAGTCGGCGAGGTCGAGGCGATGGGTGATGATCGGGGTCACGTCGAGCGCCCCGGAGCGCAGCAGCGCCTGGGTCCGCTCCCAGGTGTCGTAGATGCGGCGGCCGTAGATGCCGTAGATGCGCAGCCCCTTCTGGATGACGAAGTCGGAGAGGTCAACGCGCACCGGCTCGCTGAAAATGCCGAGGAGGCTGATCCTCCCGCCCTTGGTGACAGCGGCGAGTGCCTGGTCCAGGGCCGCTTGCGCCCCGCTCATCTCGAGCACGACCTCCACGCCGTCGCCCGAGGTTGCGGCCAGGATGCGTTCGACGGTGCCGGGATCGCGGGCATCGAGCGCCAGGTCGGCGCCCATCCCGCGGGCCAGCTCGAGCCGATACTCCTCGGTGTCGGTGGCGATCACCAGGGCTGCCCCGGCGGCGTGGGCAATGCCCACCGAGCAGAGGCCGATCGGTCCGCAGCCGGTGACCAGCACCGTCCGACCCTCGATCGGCTCGACGAACGCGGCGTGCACGGCATTGCCCATCGGCTCCTGGAGGGCGACCACGGCTGCGTCGAGCCCGTTCGACTCGATCGCGTTCGCCTCGGGGATCACCACGAACTCGGCGAACCCGCCGTCCACGTGCGCCCCAATCACCTTCAGGTTCCGGCACAGGTGCCGATCGCCGCGCCGGCACTGGGCACAGGTCCCGTCGACGATGTGGCTCTCGACGCCCACCAGGTCGCCCTCGGCGACGCGTGTCACGCCGGCGCCGGTTGCCACCACCCGACCCGCCAGCTCGTGGCCGAGGATGGTCGGCGGCTTGATGATCTCGCTGGCCCAGGCATCCCACTGGAAGAGGTGCAGATCGGTCCCGCAGATCGAGGCCGCCTCCATCTTCAGGAGGACCTCGCCCGGACCAGGCACCGGCACCGGCCGCTGCACCAGCTCGAGGCCGGGCTCGGGCCGCGTCTTGGCCAGCGCCCGCATGGTGCGCGGCGGGGCGGCGGCCGTCATCGGGCCAGCTCGAGCAGCTCGGCCACGCCGGCTGCGGTGGAATGGTCATCGGCCCTGGGGAGCTCGTCGACGACCGAGTTCTCCAGCGCCCCGATCCCCTCGATCTCGCAGCGCAGCTGGTCCCCGTGGTGCAGGTAGCGAGGCGGGTCCTGGAAGTGGCCGACCCCCGCGGGCGTGCCGGTCGCGATGATGTCGCCGGGCTCGAGCGTGATCGTCCGCGACGCGAAGGCAATGATGGTCGGCACGTCGAAGACCATCTCGGCCGTGCTCGAGTCCTGCCACGTCTCGCCGTTGACGCTCGACCGGAGCGACAGGGAGTCGGCGTTCGGGAGCTCGTCGGCGGTCACGACCACCGGACCGATGGGCGCGAAGCCATCCGATCCCTTGGCGCGCAGCCAGCGGTGGTCCTCCCGCTGCAGGTCTCGCATGGTGATGTCGTTGAGGATCGTGTAGCCAAAGACGTGGCCGAGCGCGTCCTCTGGCGCGATCCCCTTGCCGCGACGGCCGATGACCACTGCCAGCTCGCACTCGAGGTCCAGCTTCTCGGTGGCGCGCGGCCGCGTGATCTCGTCACCGGGAGAGGCGATCGCGTTGGCGAACTTGGCGAAGAGTGGCGGGTACGGCGGCGGCTCGATTCCCTGCTCGCGGCAGTGGTCGTGATAGTTGAGCCCGACGCACACGATCTTGCCGGGGCGCGGCAGCGGCGCTCGGAGTGCGACCGTGTCGGGGTCGATCAGCTCCCCGCCCTCGGCCTCGCCAATCGACGCGCCGGACGCCAGCAGATCGCCGACGTCGTGCCAGCCGGTGGCCGCGGTCAGGTCGTTGATGCCGGCCTCGTTAAGGAGGCCGAGTCGCGTCCGGGACGAACCGGACGAGGCATCGCGCGGCACGTATGCCAGCAGCTTCACCGGGTCAGTATAGGGAGGCGCATCCGGGCCTCAGTCCTCGCTGAAGTAGGCTCGTGAGCCGGGTCGCAGCAGCCCGACGATCAACACCACGCTGATCACCAGCCCGACCGGAACGAAGAGCGCCTGCCAGCCAGCCGTAGCTTCCGGCGGGAAGTCGAGGAGGATCGGTGGCAGCCCAGCCAGGATCGGGGCGGCGAGGATGGCGATCCCGATGGCGAAGCGATGCGCGATCCGCTTCCGCTGCATCGCCACGGTGATCCCGAAGAGGAGCGCAGCCAGCTCGAACATCATGAAGAGGCCGAGCAGGCTGAACGGGGCCTTCTGGCTGAAGTCGACGAACTCGATGATCCGCGGCAGCAGGATGCCGGTAATCGCCAGCAGAGCGAAGGCCCAGACGAACCAGAGCCGCACCGCGAACGGCATCGGCGGGGGCGGAGCGGGCTCCTGGTCGGGAGCGACCTCGGGGGACATTCCTGCGATCGTAGCAGCGGTGAGGGTGTTCCTCGCATACCATGGCCATGCCTGGCCGCCGGCCACGCGCGCCGATGAGATCGAGGCGAGGGGGCTGTGAGGGTCGCACAACCGGTTCGAATCTCCATTCCCGCTTGGCGGATTCGCCTGGCCGCGCTGGCCGGTGCCCTTCTCCTGGCGGGATGCTCGCTGCAGAGCACGCTGAGCCAGGAACCCTCAATCGCTGGCTCGGCCTCGGGCGCCCCTTCGCCGTCGGCAAGCGCGGAAGGCTCCGCGACGGCCCTGCCCAGCCCCAGCGAGAGCGGACGCCTGACGCTGCCGGCTCCTACCACCTCCGACCCCACCCCCATCAGCTACAACGTCTCCGTGGAGGTCGCGGCGGGTGCCTCGGGACGGATCGTGATCGTCGTCAAGAACCTCGGCTCCGATATCGTCCCCGAGCTCGTCCTGCGCTGGCCGACCGCGGTGCGCGACACGATCTTCCTCGCCCCGTTCCAGCCATCCCAGCAGCGCATCCGCGAGGGGGGCGACCCGCTCGTCCAGGACTGGACGAAGTGGGTGGACGGCCCTGGGGAGCGCGGGGAGCCTGCGGGCACGACCTCGCTGGGGTGGGGGCCGCTCCTGGCTGGCGGGACGCTCACCATCCCGGTGCTCGCGACACGGGTCGCTCCCGGCCCGATCTCCTTCGACCTGCAGATCCTCAGCGGCGAGGCGGTGCTGCGGAGCGATGGCAGCCCGGTCTGGCTGCAAGTAGAAGTCCCGTGACCCGGGCGATCCTGCCGGCCTGGACCGATGCCGATCCGGTGCTCCACGCCCGCCTGGGAGAAGTCATCGACCCAGACCGCAAGGTCCTTGCCGCGCTCGAGCGGATCGTGCCGCTCTCCGGCAAGCGGATCGCCGATGTGGGAACCGGGATCGGCCACTACCCGATGCTCCTGGCGAAGCGCACGGGGCGCACCTATGGCATCGAATCGGACCCCGTCCTGCTGGAGGCCGCGCGGCAGCGGGCAAACTCATCGCACCAGCCCAACCTGCGCATCGTGGAGGGCGGCCTCGCGAAACTGCCGCTGCGTGACGAGGCGGTTGACGTCGTCCTGTCCGGGCTGATCGACCCGAACGACGCCTCGTTGCCGGGGATCACGGAGCTGCTGCGGGTCATCCGGCCGGGCGGGCGCCTGGTCGTCATCGGCTACTACGGGCGAGACCAGGTCTCCAGGCTGCTCGAGCCCGAGGTGGTGGCCGATGCCTTCGAGGCGACGCAACGGCGGACCGGTTGGTGGCTGCGCCACGGTTTCAAGATCAAGGTGGTGCACAGCCGCCTCGACATCTCCGATCCGGCGACCGCGCTGGAGCTCCTCCCCCGCCTGTACGGGGACCGTGGCGTGGCCTTCCTGATGGCCCCGCACCCGCCATTCCTGACCTTGAAGCTGGGGCTCTTCCACCTCCTCAAGCGCTGACGCAATTCCCTTGCGGCGGTGTGGCCCGAGTTCTACCATCCGTCGGTCGAAGGCCAGGCTCTTCTCCCCCCGGAGCCTGGCCTTTGGCATTCCCGGCGCCGGGAAGTGGGGTGCGATAATGGGCGACCCCCAGAGGCTCGAGAGGCGAGATGGCCACCACCACACCCCGCATGAAGATCACGTATGCGACGCTGTCGGCAGACAACGAGGAGCTGCAGTCGGCCTTCGACGCAGCGGTCGTGAGAGCCCGCGGCGAGCTGGGCCGCTCCTACCCGATGCTCATCGGCGCCGAGCAGCGGCGCGGCGAGACCGAGTTCGATGACCGCTCGCCGATCGATTCCAGCATCGTCGTCTCCCGCTTCCCGATTGGCACCCGGCAGGACGTGCGCGACGCCGTCGCCGCGGCACGCGCCGCGTTTCCCGCCTGGCGTGACCTCGGCTGGCGGAAGCGCCTCGAGCTGATTCGCCGCGCCGCCGACCTCATCAGCGAGCGTCAGTTCGACTACGCGGCGCTGATGTCGTTCGAGGTCGGCAAGAACCGGCTGGAGGCGCTCGGCGACGTCGAGGAGACTGCCGACCTGCTGCGCTACTACAGCGACGGGATGGAGAAGGCGAACGGCTTCGTGCAGCCGATGGGCTCGCTCTCTCCGGCCGAGCACACCCGCTCGATCCTCAAGCCCCATGGCGTGTGGGGCGTGATCAGCCCCTTCAACTTCCCGATGGCGCTCGCCGGCGGGCCGGCCGCGGGGGCGCTGATCGCCGGCAATACGGTGGTCATGAAGCCCAGCTCCGATGCCCCGCTGATGGCCTACAAGTTCTGCGAGGCCCTGCGCGACGCCGGCATCGAGCCGGGCGTCTTCAACCTGGTGACCGGCCCGGGCGAGACGGTTGGCGCGGAGCTCGAGGAGAACCGCGACATCGACGGGATGGTCTTCACCGGCAGCTACGAGGTCGGGATGCGGCTCTACAAGAGCTTTACCACCGACTACCCGCGCCCGATCATCACCGAGATGGGCGGCAAGAACCCGTCGATCGTCGCCGCCTCGGCCGACCTCGACGAGGCCGCCGAGGGAGTGATGCGTTCGGCCTTCGGCTACGACGGCCAGAAGTGCAGCGCCAACAGCCGCGTCTACGTCGAGCGCTCCGTCGCCCGCCCCTTCCTCGACCTGCTGGTCGAGAAGGCCAGCCACATCAAGGTCGGCGACCCCACCGAGCGGCAGAACTGGATGGGCCCGGTCATCAACGAGCGAGCCCTCGGCAAGTTCACGTCGGCGGTGGCAGAGGCCAGGGCCGATGGCGGCAAGATCGAGGTTGGCGGCGACGTCCTCCGCGACGAGGCGACCGAGCGGGGCTACTTCCCGATGCCGACCGTGGTCAGCGGGCTGCCCACCACCCATCGGCTCTTCCGCGACGAGCTCTTCGTCCCCTTCATCGTGGTCGGCGAGGTCGATTCCGTCGACGAGGCGATCGCCCTCTCGAACGCCACGCCGTACGGGCTCACCGCGGGCATCTTCAGCCATGACGACGACCAGATCGGCCGCTTCCTGGACACGATCCAGGCGGGCGTGGTCTACGTCAACCGCCGCGCCGGGGCGACCACCGGCGCCTGGCCGGGAATCCAGTCATTCGGCGGCTGGAAGGGCTCTGGCTCATCGGGGAAGAGCGGGCTGGGTCCCTATTACGTGCAGCAGTTCCTTCGCGAGCAGTCGCAGACCGTGATGGGCCAGGAGCCGCCACCGGCATGACCACCGATGAGCTCGCGCTCGAGCCGGTCGTCGACCCGAGTGGCTGGTTCAGCGTCCAGCTCCGGTACTCCTACCTCGTCGACGGCGCGCCGATCATGGTCGAGGACCGGGTCGTCCTGGTTGACGGCGTGGACGAGGAGACGGCGCTGGGACGCGCCATCGAGGTCGCCGAGGAGTACGAGGACGAATTCGAGACCGATCTCGGCGAGTCGGGCGTGATCCACTTCGAGGGGATCGTGGCGCTCAAGGAGCTCGACGATCCGCCCGCCTCG
>DATJIJ010000044.1:0-7703 GCA_035493355.1 Candidatus Methylomirabilota bacterium | reverse complement strand
CGCCGCATAGCACCAACGTCGGCCGTTCGGCCGCGCGTCGTCGGGAGACCCGATGGCCGCCGCCGAGCGGCCGATTCCGTGCTCGGCCGCTACAATGACGGCCTGTGGATGAGGTAGCCGACCGGTCGATCCTGGCCATCGACCTCGGCGGAACCCAGATCCGCGCCGCGCACATCAGCCCCGACCGTACGGTCTCGTGCCGCCGCGCCGTGGAGACCCGTGACGAGGAGGGCGTGGAAGCGGTGATCGATCGGATCTGCGCCACCGCTCGCGCCGTCCTCGAGGATGCTCAGCGAGCTGGCCTCCCCGAACCGGTTGGGATCGGGATCTCCTCCCCGGGCCCGCTGGACCCATGGCAGGGAGTCGTGGTGGCGCCTCCGAACCTGGCTGGCTGGCGGGATATTCCGCTCACCTCGCGGGTCGAAGGCGCGCTCGGCCTGCCGACTTTCCTCGAGCGCGACACGAACGCCGCCGTGATGAGCGAGTGGCGCTATGGCGCCGCCCAGGGCGCGGACGACGTGATCTACGTGACCGTCTCGACCGGCATCGGCGGCGGGATCGTGGTGGAGGGGCGGCCCCTCATCGGGAAGGACGGGACCGCCGGCGAGATCGGCCACATCACGGTGGACATCGACGGGCCGATCTGCGGCGACGGCCAGCCCGGCCACGCCGAGGCGATCGGCGCGGGAACCTCCATCGCCCGCGAAGGGCGCGCACTGCTGGCTCGTGGCGAGGCGCCCGGCCTCGCGGCCTTGGCCGCCGATGCGGAGGTTGACGCCGAGCTCGTTGCTCGCGCCGCGGACGAGGGGGATGCCGCGTGCCAGCGCGTCCTGGATCGCGCCTGGGTGGCGATCGGCGCGATGTGCGCCGGCCTCGTCAATACGCTGAACCCGGAGGTGATCGTGCTCGGCGGCAGCATCGGCTGCAATCGTCCGGAGCTGCCGAGCGTCATCCGGGCCGAGATCGACCGCCGCTCCTTCCCCGCTCCGGCGCGCCGGGTGCGCGTGGCGATGACGAAGTTCGCGGGCGACGTGTCCCTGATCGGCCTGCTGCCGATCGTCAATGAACGTATGGCAGATCCGGCGTATGCGAAGGAGCAAGCGTGACCCGCATCGGCATCAATGGCTTCGGCCGTATCGGTCGCCAGAGCCTGAAGGCAATCCTCGAGCGTCACCCCGACACGGTCGAGGTGGTGGCCATCAACGACCTTGCCCCGACGGCCACCAACGCCCACCTCTTCAAGTACGACTCGACGTACGGGCGTTTCGCTGGCGAGGTGAGCCACACCGACAACGAGATCGTGGTCAACGGCTACCCGATCCGCGCCTTCTCGGAGAAAGATCCGGCGGCGCTGCCCTGGAAGGATCTCGGGGTCGAGATCGTGATCGAGTCGACCGGCCATTTCACCGATGCCGAAAAGGCTCGCGCCCACCTGGATGCCGGCGCCCGCAAGGTGATCATCAGCGCCCCCGCCAAGAACGAGGACGTGACCCTCGTGCTCGGCGTGAACGAGGGTAGCTACGACCCGGAGAAGCACCACATCGTCAGCAACGCCTCGTGCACGACGAATGGCCTGGCGTTGCCGGCCAAGGTGATCTGGGACTCGTTCGGGATCGAGCGCGGCCTCATGACGACCGTCCACTCGTACACGAACGACCAGAACGTGCTCGACGTCGTCCACAAGGACCTGCGTCGCGCACGCTCCGCGGGCCAGAACATCATTCCAACCAGCACCGGAGCGGCCAAGGCGCTCGCCCTCGTGATCCCCGAGCTGAAGGGCAAGTTCGACGGCTTCTCGCTGCGGGTCCCGACGGCCACCGTCAGCGTCATTGACTTCGTGGCGATCACCACCCGCCCGGTCACCGCCGACACGGCGAACGCCGCACTCAAGGCTGCCGCGAACGGCCCGATGAAGGGCCTCCTGGGCGTCACCGACGAGCCGCTGGTGAGCATGGACTTCAAGGGCGACGATCGGTCGAGCATCGTCGACGGGCTCTCCACCATGGTCGTCGGCGACAACCTGCTGAAGGTGATCGCCTGGTACGACAACGAGTGGGGCTACTCCTGCCGGGTCGCTGACCTGGCGAGCTTCATGGCCGCACGGCTGTAGCTGCATGAACAAGCAGACCGTTCGGGACATCGACGTTCGCGGGAAGCGCGTCTTCCTGCGCGCCGACCTGAATGTGCCGCTCGACGACGGGCGGATCACCGACGACACCCGCATCCGGGCCAGCCTCCCGACCATCCGCTTCCTCCTGGAGCGGGGCGCGGCCGTGATCCTGGCCAGCCACCTTGGCCGCCCGAAGGGGAAGGTCAACGATGCACTCCGCCTCAAGCCGGTCGCGGACCGGCTCGGCCAGCTGCTGGGTCGCAACGTGCGGATGACCGGCGACGCGCTGGGCCCAGGCGTGCAGGTGGCCATCGCGAAGCTGCGTCCCGGCGACCTCCTGCTCCTCGAGAACCTCCGCTTCCATGGCGAGGAGGAGTCCAACGACCCCGGCTTCGCCAAGGCGCTGGCGGACATGGCGGACGTCTATGTCAACGACGCCTTCGGCTCGGCGCATCGGGCCCACGCCTCGACCGAGGGAATCACCCACTTCCTGCCGAGTGTGGCTGGACTCCTGCTCGAGCAGGAGGTCGAATCCCTGTCGCGCCTCCTCGACAAACCACCGAAGCCGTTTCACACGATCATCGGCGGGGCCAAGATCAGCGGCAAGCTCGAGGTGCTCGAGGTCCTGCTGGCCCGCTGCCAGGCGATCCTGGTGGGCGGTGGCATGGCCAACACCTTCCTCGCGGCCAGGGGCTACGCGATGGGCAAAAGCCTGGTCGAGACCGAGCAGCTCGCCAACGCGGAGCGGATCATGGGCGAGGCGCGGCGGAAGCGGGTCCGCCTCATGCTCCCCACCGACCTGGTCATCGCGGCGCAGATCCACCCTCGCTCGCAGAGGCAGGTGGTCCCGCTCAACGGCGTGCCGAAGGACTGGATCGTGGTCGACATCGGCCCGCAGACGGTGGCGACCTACACGGCCCACCTGGCCAAGGCGCGGACGATCTTCTGGAATGGACCGATGGGCATCTTTGAGATCGCCCCGTTCGCCGAGGGGACAAACGCCATCGCCCAGTACGTCGCGTCGCGGACGGGTTCCGGCGTGATCACCGTGGTCGGCGGCGGCGACTCGGTATCGGCCGTGGACAAGCTCGGCCTGACCGATCAGATGAGCCACGTCTCGACGGGCGGCGGCGCATCGCTCGAGTTCGTCGAGGGCAAGAAGCTGCCCGGCGTCGAAGCCCTGCCAGACCGATGAGTACGGCCATCTCCGCCGTCCACGGGCGCGAGGTGCTGGACTCCCGCGGCAACCCGACGGTCGAGGTCGAGGTGCGGCTCTCAGGCGGGGGATGGGGTCGTGCGATCGTCCCGTCCGGTGCCTCGACCGGCGCGCACGAGGCGGTCGAGCTGCGGGATGGCGACAAGGCGCGCTACGGCGGGAAGGGCGTCCTCGATGCGGTCGCGAACGTGAACATCGAGATCGCGGAGGCGGTCGTCGGATTCGATGCGCTCGACCAGCCGGGTCTCGATCGTCTGCTGGTCGTCCTCGACGGGACGCCGAACAAGAGCCGCCTCGGCGCCAACGCGCTGCTTGGCGTCTCCCTGGCCGCGGCCCATGCAGCAGCCGCGTCGGAAGGCCTGCCGCTATATCGGTACCTCGGCGGTGACGCGGCCCACATCCTGCCCGTCCCGCTGGTGAACATCCTCAACGGCGGCAAGCACGCGGTGGACTCGACCGACTTCCAGGAGTTCATGATCGCGCCGCTGGGCGCGCCAACCTTCGCCGAGGCGCTGCGCTGGGCGGCCGAGACGTTCCACGCCCTCGGGGCGCTCCTCCACGAGCGTGGCTTCGCCACCACAGTCGGCGACGAGGGCGGGTATGCACCGAGCCTCGCGACGAACGAGGCAGCCATCGGTCTGGTGGTCGAGGCGATCCAGCGTGCCGGCTATCGGCCCGGGGAGCAGATCGCGATCGCGCTCGACCCCGCCGCGACGGAGGTCTTCAGCGAAGGCCGATACGTCCTCACTCGCGAGCAGCGCACCTTCTCGAGCGATGAGCTCATTGCTTTCTGGGGCGACTGGGCGGACCGGTATCCGATCGTCAGCCTGGAGGATGGCCTCGCCGAGGACGACTGGGCGGGCTGGACGACCCTCACCGCCCAGCTCGGCGTCCGGTTGCAGGTGATGGGCGACGACCTGCTGGTGACCAATACAGAGCGCCTGGCGCGGGCCATCGCCGAGAAGGCGGCCAACTCGATCCTCATCAAGCTCAACCAGATCGGCACCCTGACCGAGACCCGCGACGCGGTGGAGATGGCAAGGGCCGCCGGATGGCGGGCGATCGTCAGCCACCGCTCTGGCGAGACGGAGGACACGACCATCGCCGACCTCGTCGTCGCGCTGGGCACGGGGCAGATCAAGACCGGCAGCGTCAGCCGCAGCGAGCGGATCGCGAAGTACAACCGTCTCCTCCGGATCGAGGAGGAACTCGGCGCCTCCGCCTCCTACGCCGGTCGGGGCGCCTTTGCGGCGCTGGCCGGCTGATGGAGGGCCTCACCGACCACGCCAAGCGCAACCGGGCGTTCTGGAACGAGCTGTCCGACACCTACCAGGCCGATCACGGTCCCGACCTGGCGCGGCACGGCGCCGCCTGGGGCGTCTGGCAGATCCCCGAGGACGAGATCCACGCCCTCGGGGACGTGGCCGGCAAGGACGTCCTGGAGCTGGGCTGCGGGGCAGCCCAGTGGTCGATCGAGCTGGCCAAGCGAGGGGCTCGCCCGGTGGGCCTGGATCTCTCCGAGCGCCAACTGGAGCATGCCCGCGAGCTGATGACAGAGGCCGGCCTCGACTTCCCGCTGGTCCATGCCAGCGCCGAGGCGGTGCCCTATCCCGATGCGAGCTTCGACCTGATCTTCTGCGACCACGGCGCGATGGTCTTCGCCGATCCGCGTCGCACCGTCCCCGAGGCGGCGCGCCTCCTGCGGCATGACGGGCTGCTCGTCTTCAGCATGCACACGCCAATCGCGGACATCGCCTGGCCGGCCGATTCGGAGCAGGTCACCGACCAGCTCCGGCTCAACTACTACGAGCTGAACGTCGTGGACGTGGGGGAGTCGCAGCATGTCGAGTTCCAGCTGCCCTACGGCGAGTGGATCCGCCTCTTCCGTGCGAACGAGCTGATCGTGGAGGACCTGATCGAGCTCCGACCTGAGCCCGATGCGGTGAGCACCTATCGGACCGATCAGGACCGCGAATGGGCGCGCAAATGGCCGATGGAGCACATCTGGAAGGTGCGACGATCACGCCATGAGTGACTTCGCGGTCGGCGAATTCATCGTCTGGCTGCTCATGGTGACCGTGACGGTTACGCTCGTGGTGGCCATCATCCGGATCGGCTTCCGCAGGAGCTCCCGGGACCGCTAGCGGACGGCGTCTCCGGGCCGGACAGGGCCTTCGCTGACGACCCGCGCGTACCAGCGCGCCTCGTTCGGGTGCGTCTTGTGGCTGATGCGCGCGAATCGCCCGTCGCTGAACCACTGCGCCTGCTTCGTGCAGGGCGCGGCGTTCCATGTCATCTCGATCTCGAGCCCGCCGTCGCCGATGACGAGCCGATCGCCCTCGGCCAATGATCCCATCTCTACTCCTTCGAGCGTCAGGTTCTCGCCGAACGCGCCGGGGAAGGCGTTGTGCCCCTCGGCGACGAGCCGGTCAATGGCCTCCATCGAGTAGAGGCAGACAGCCTGGAAGATCCCGCCATGGCCGGGCTCCGGCTCGAGATGCCGGTCATCGGCCAGGCCGAGCGGGCCAACCCACTGCTCGTCGACGGGCAGCTTGGGGACGCCACCCTCGTTGACGTTGACGCTGACCACCCGGCCGGATCGTGTTTCGCTCATCGGTTGCTGGAGTCTACCGCGCTACGATGCCGGTCCATGGCCGAGCTCCATCCTCTGTGCGCCCCGGTCGCCTTCCTGCTCGGTGAGTGGCACGGCGAGGGCCGCGGCGGCTACCCGGGCATGACGGCGTTCGCGTACCGGGAGGAGATGCGGGTCTGGCATACCGGCAAGCCGTACCTCGCCTTCGAGCAGCGCACGTGGCAGACCGACGGCGAGAAGGCCGGCCGCGAGATCCACGGCGAGCTGGGCTACCTGCGCTGCCTGGAGGGTGGGCGGCTCGAGCTGATGGTCGCGATGGCGCCGGGCCACGTGGAGGTCTCCACCGGATCCGTCGAGGGGCAGCGGATCACGCTCGCGAGCGTCGGCGTGGTGGATGCGCCCAGCGCGTCAAGCGTCAGCGCGGTGACGCGCACGTGGTGGCTGGACGACGACGTCCTGCGCTACGACCTCGAGATGTCAGCCCTGGGCCAGCCGATGACCTGGCACCTGGCCGCGGAGCTGCGCCGGGCCTAGGACTCGGCGGGAGCCTCGGACTCCGAGTCGCCGGCCTTCGCGCGCTTGCGGGCGGCAGCGGTCTCGCGCGACGCACGGACGACGGCGACCTTCGCCTTGCCGGCCGCGGTGCGCGGACGATCGGCTGCCTTGGCGGCGGCTGCCTTCGACGCCTTCGAGGCGGCGACCTTCTTGCGCTGCGCGGTCTTGGTGGCGGTCGACTTCTTCTTCGGCGCCGATGGGGCCTCGCTCACCGCACCGTCGAGCAGGTGCGCGGCGTTCGCCTTGGCCATCAGCCGGCTCTTGCGGCGTGCGGCGTTGTTGGGGTGGATGATCCCCTTCTCGGCGGCCTTGTCGAGGGCGCTGATGGCGGCGGTCACGGCGGCGGCGCCATCACCCTCGGAGCGGCCGAGCGCGATGTTGCTGGCCTGCACGACGAGGGTCTTGGCATTGCTCCGGGTGCGCTGGTTAATGGAGCGACGGCGGAGCGACTGGCGGACGCGCTTCAGGGCCTGCGGCGTGCGCGCGCCCTTCCAGGTTCGAGCTTTTCGTGCCACAGGTAGTCCTCAGCGATGGCGGGTGAAACAAAAACAGCGCCGGCGAAGCCTGGCGCCGCAGTCGGGCGAGTATAGCATCGGTCTCGGCTAGACTCCGGCCCGATGATCCCCCCGGAGCGAACCCGCAACTTCAGCATCGTGGCGCACATCGACCACGGCAAGAGCACGCTGGCGGATCGGCTCCTCGAGGCGACCCACACCATCGACCCGCGCCAGATGACGAGCCAGGTCCTGGATTCCATGGACCTCGAGCGCGAGAAGGGGATCACCATCAAGGCCCGCGCGGTGCGCCTCCAGTTCGAGGCGCAGGACGGGCTGACGTACGCCCTCAACCTGATCGACACTCCCGGCCACGTGGACTTCACCTACGAGGTGAGCCGATCCCTCCAGGCCTGCGAGGGCGCCATTCTCGTGGTCGACGCGAGCCAGGGGATCGAGGCGCAGACGCTCGCCAACATGCACCTGGCGCTCGAGCAGCACCTGGTGATCATCCCGGTCATCAACAAGATCGACCTCGCCTCGGCCGATCCGGAGATGGTGCTGGGCGAGCTCGAGGAGACGCTCGCCATCCCGCGCGAAGAGGTCATTCTCGCCTCTGCCAAGGAGGGGATCGGGATCCCGGAGATCCTCGAGGCCATCGTCAAGCGCGTGCCGGCCCCGAGCGGCGAGGCATCGGCGCCACTTCAGGCGCTCGTCTTCGACAGCCATTACGAC
>DATJIJ010000043.1:0-26888 GCA_035493355.1 Candidatus Methylomirabilota bacterium | reverse complement strand
CGCCGAGCAGTGACCCGCCGCGCACCCAAGCCGTTCGCCGCTCCGGGTCGACGGTCACGCCGCGCAGCCGCGACAGGTCGATGACCAGGCCGCCGTCACAGGTCGAATGCCCGGCGGCGCTGTGCCCGCCGCCGCGGACGGCGATCTCCAGGCCGCGCTCCCGGCCGAACCGGATGGCCGCTGCCACGTTCTCGACCCGGCTTGGGCGGACGACGAGGGCAGGTCGCCGGTCGAACATCGCGTTCCAGACGCGACGGGCATCGTCGTAACCGGCGTCCCCGGGCGCGATGACCTCGTCGTCGAAGGTGTCGCGGAGGCGGTTCACATCGTCGCGGGTGAGTCCCGCGAGCAGCTCCGCCATCAGCGCCTGGCAGCCTTTTCGCGGGCTCGGGCGTTGGCCTTGGCGATCGAGCGGACGGTCCACAGGAAGACGATCGCGACGAGCATCGAGAGCGAGGCGATGCGCGTGGCGTCGATGGCGGGTGTCCACTCCACCTCGCCGTTGCGGATGATCCAGGCACCTGCCGGCTTCGCGCTCACCCCAAAGCCGCCGCCGGCGTTGTTCTCGCTGTCTCCCCCGCCGCCACCACCGCCCATCACCTTCGCGGCAGGGATGACGAGCACGCCGTCGCGCTCGATCGGGTCGCCGTATACGCGCTTCACCGTCATCGCGTCGCGCACGCCAGTAAGCATCTCGTCAACGTTCATCGGTCCGTCTCCTGATCTGGGTAGGGAGACAAGTTTAGGCGGCACGCCCTCACGTTGGCCGATGCGCCCCCGGCTGCATCTCGACCTGGGCGTGGTGGATGCCGTACGCATCGAGCAGCGCGATGTAGGGATCGGGGTCGAAGGCCTCGGGGGCGTGGACGCCAGTGCCGGACCAGGTGCCGGAGGCGAGCAGCTCCATGGCGATGACCGGGTTGAAGCCCGTCTGCCAGCCAACGAGCTGCGAGCCTGTCTTGCGCAGCGTCTCTGCCGCGTCGGCCATCTGGTAGAGGAAGACCTCGCGCGGGCGTCCGTCCTTCCGGCCGATCACCCAGGTCCCCACCACGGCGCGGCCCACCATCTTGTCGGCCATGGTGACGGGGTCCGGCACGACCGCAGCGACGACGTCGCGGGGGGAGACGTCGACGCCCCGGACCTTCACCGGCTCGGTGCTGTCGAGGCCGATGTCGTGCAGGAACTGGAGCTTGGCGATGAAGTCGCTGCCGAGCGCGTACTTGAACGTCACCCGACGGACGTCCTTGAGATAGCGAGGCACCAGCAGGACCTCCTCGTGCTCGACGTTCACGCACTCGACCGGGCCGATCCCCTCCGGGAAGGGGAAGGACTCCGGAGCGCTGAAGGGCTCGGTGGTGATCCACTCGCCCCGGCCACCGTGCCACTCGACCGGCGGGTTGAGGCACTCCTCGATCGTGGTCCAGATGCTGAAGACCGGGGCGAACGCATAACCCGGGATGTGGAGGTCGCCGCCATCGCGGATATGGACCTCCTCTACCTCGTCGAACAGGTGCTTGGCGGCGTAGGCGGCAAAGACGTCGGTCAGTCCGGGATCCATCCCCATCCCCAGCAAAGCGAGGCGCCCCGCGCGCTCCCACTCCTCGGAGCGCGCGAACTGCTCGTCGCCCAGCTTCACGCCGGGAAGCCGGAACGGCTCGTCGGGATGCGGCCGCGAGAGGCTCGTCGCCATGTCCATGTAGTTGGCGCCGGCGGCGAGGGCGCCATCGAAGATCGGCATGACGAAGCGCGGATCGACCGCGTTCATCACCAGGTCGACCTCGTGTCGCCGGGCCAGCGCGGCGACCGCCTCGGGGTCTCGCGCGTCGATGCCCTCGCCCGGGAAGCGGCTCGCATCGCCGAGCGCGTGCTGGAGCACGGTCACGCGGTCGAGGTCGTAATCGGCGAGCACCAACCGCTCGCACCAGTCGCGATCCGCGCACATCCGGGCGATCGCCTCCCCCACCGTTCCGACCCCGAGCAGCAGCACCCGCATGAATCCCTCCTACCCGAACACTTGTCGCAGCGCGAACCAGACGTTCGCCGGTCGCTCGGCCAATCGGCGCATGTACCACGCGTACCAGGCCTCGCCGTACGCGATGAGGGCCAGGACGCGATAGCCCTCGGACGCCAGCCGGAGCTGCTCGCCCTGGCGGATCCCGTACAGCATCTCGATCTCGAAGGCATCCTTCCCGATCCCGACGCCCGCGGCGTGCGCGGCGACGCGCTCGATCAGCGCCGTATCGTGCGTCCCCATCCCCAGGCGAAGCTCACCGCTGGCGGCGTACGGGAGCATCAGCACGCAGAGCGACTGGTAGGCGGCGTTCACCTCGTCCCTATGGCGGAAGGCGACGTCGGCGTGCTCGTCGTAGGCGCCCTTGACGAGGCGGATCGCCGGCTTGAGCGGCAGCAGGGCGTTCACGTCGGCGGGGGTCCGGCGCAGGTAGGCCTGCAGGCAGATGCCGATGTTGGGGTGCGTCTCCTTGAGGGTCCGATACAGCTCCAGGGTGGGATCGGTGTAGGCGCTCCCCTCCATGTCGAGCCAGAGGAGGCCATCCCGCTTTGCGGCGTGATCGGCCAGGCCGGAGAGGAGGCGCACGGCCGCGTCACGGTCGAGGTCGAGGCCCAGCTGGGTGGGCTTGACGCTGATCTCGGCGTCCATCCCGCGCGCCGCGATCATGTCGAGCAGCCGGTGGTAGTGATCCGCCACCGCCTCCGCCTCGGAGAGCTCGGTCAGGTTCTCGCCGAGCTGGGTGAAGAGGATCCCGATCCCGTGGGGCCGGAAGAACTCGGCGGCGTCCAGCGCCTCCTCGACGGTCTCGCCCGGCATGAAGCGACGCGTGGCGCGGCGAACGAACCAGATGCGGGGCAGCCACCGCTTCAGAAGGCGGCTGCGGGCCATCCACAGGAGTACGTGGCGCATCGGCCGCCCGAATCTACCACGTCAACGTCATTTCACATCCGGTTGACCAAGGGTTATGGTCTGGGCTGCAGCGTCGTCTCGGGTCAGCCCAATGGCCCCCAATTCCGCGCTCGCGTCAGCTGGCACGTCAGCCCAGCGCCGGGCGCCGGTCGTTCGAAAGGAGGCCGCATTGCACCGGCAACTCACCTCCCCCGGAGCCGCTCTGCCCAACCGGTTGATGGTCATCTTCGTCGCCATCCTGCTCACGATGGCTTCGCTGATCCTTGTGTCACCGGCCCTCCGCTCGGCGGATGTCGTCAAGGCGGCCAGTGACTGTCAGCTGGACTCGGCGAACGACGCCATCAAGCACGTGATCTACCTGCAGTTCGATAACACGCATTTCCGGCGTGACAATCCGAATGTCCCGTCGGACCTGGAGCAGATGCCCCATCTGCTCAACTTCATTCGCGACAACGGGACGCTGCTCACCAACGACCACACGGTCCTGATCTCGCACACCGCCGGCGGCATCATGAGCTCGCTGACCGGTGTCTATCCCGATCGCCATGGCCAGGCGGTGTCGAACTCGTTCCGCTACTACCGGCCGGACGCGTCAGGGCTCACCAACAACGCGGTCTCGTTCGCCTACTGGACCGCTCCGGTCTTCACCGTGGCCGGGAGTGGACCCTTCGACACGAACTACAACATGGTCACCGAGACCGGGCAGAACGCTCCCGCACCCTGGGTCCCGTTCACCCGTGCCGGGTGCAGCTTCGGTGCGTTCGCGACGGGGAATGTCGTCCTCGAGAACACGGGGATCGACGTAGCGACCGTCTTCGGCCCATCGTCACCCGAGGCCGCCGAGGTCGTGGCCAATCCGGCGCAGGCCTTCGCCGACTACGTGGGCGTCGCTGTGCACTGTGCGGCGTCTGACCCGCTCTGCTCGACCGCGAATCACGGCCGGCCCGACCTCCTTCCGCAGGAGCCGGGCGGGTACACCGGCTTCAACGCGCTCTTCGGCGCGAAGTACGTGGCACCGGTCATCACCAACCCATCCGGACCGATGCGCGACCTGGACGGCAACGTCATCCAGGACTTCGCCGGTGGGGTCCACCACACCGGCTTCCCCGGGTTCGACGGTGACTTCCCGACGAACTCCCTGGCCTATGTCGCACAGATGCAGGAGGCCGGGATTCCCGTCACCTACGCCTACATCACCGATGCCCATGACGATCACGGGCAATCAGGCGAGATCCACATCGCGCGTGGTCCCGGCGAGGCCGGCTACGTGAGCCAACTGCAGCGGTACGACCAGGCATTCGCCAAGTTCTTCGACCGCCTCGCCGCGGATGGCATCAACAAGACCAACACCCTCTTCGTCGTCACGGTCGAGGAGGGCGACCACTTCGTTGGCTCGCAGCCCTCGCCGGCCGGGTGCGACGGCGTCAACACGCCGTGCTCCTACACGGCGGCAACCGAGATCAACGGCAACCTGCGCGGCCTGCTCGAGGCTCAGCAGGGCATCACCACGCCGTTCACCGTGCATTCGGACATGGCTCCCACGGTCTACCTGAACGGCAACCCGTCACGTACCGACGCGGTGACCCGCGCCTTCGAGCGGGCGACGGGCCAGCTCCAGACCACGAATCTGCTCACGGGAGCAACCGATGACCTGACCGTGGCGATGGCCGATCCCGTCGAGATGGATGCCCTCCACATGGTCACCGGCGACCCGTTGAGAACGCCGACCTTCACCATGTTCGCCCATCCCGACTACTTCCTCTTCGCGGCCGGGCTGAGCGGGAGCTGCGGCATGCCGTCGCCTCCGTGCGTCACTTTGCCCGGAGCAAGTAACCAGACGTTCGCGTGGAATCACGGTGGAATTGCCCCGGAGATCGCCAACACGTGGGTGGGAATCGTCGGACCGGGCGTGCGCAACCTGGGACAGGACAACACGACCTGGACCGATCACACCGACCTGCGTCCGACGATCCTGCATCTCGTCGGCCTCGAGGATGATTACGTCGCCGACGGACGGGTCATCGCCGAGCCGCTGTATGCATGGGCCCTGCCGACCGAGCTGGTCACGCATCGGTCCACCTGGCTGAAGCTGGCGCAGACGTACAAGCAGCTGAACGCCCCGTTCGGGCAATTCGGGATGTCCACCCTGCTCGTCTCGACTGCGGCACTCAAGAGCGGGTCGGCCGGAGACGACAGCACCTACGTGGCGCTTGAGAACGAGATCGCCACGTGGGCCGCCAGCCGCGACGCTTTGGCGGTCCAGATGGGAAGCCTCCTGACGGCCTCCGCGTTCGATGGCATGGCCATCAACACCCAGCAGGCCAAATCCCTGATCGCTCAGGGCCAGGCGCTGCTCGACGCGGTGACCAGCGCAGCTGCCGGTCTCTGACAGCCCGTCCTCACCAGGAAGGGCGGCCACCTCCGGGCGGCCGCCCTTTCTGATCCCCTTACTCGCGCGCCCGCCAGCCGATAATGTCGCGGGCCGTTAGCTCAGTGGTAGAGCAGGGGACTTTTAATCCTCGTGTCGTGGGTTCGAACCCCACACGGCCCTCATTCATCGGGGCCGGTAAACCTGATCGCGATCTCCTCGTCGCACGCGTGGCAGCGAAAGGCCCGCTGCCCGGCGAGGAGCTTCCGCTCGGGATCATGCCCGTCAGGCGAGCGGTCGACGACGGGGCTCATCTCGACCCATTCGTCCCCGTGCCGGTGCATGATCCGAGCCACGTCGATGTTGAACACGTGCCGTTCCTCGCTCTCACTCGTTGGACGGCGGCTAGTGTCCCCGATCCGGTGGGTCGACGCCACTCCGAATAGCCCGATGGGCCGCCCCTCTCGGGACGGCCCATCGATGTGCCAGACAGATGACGGCTCAGCTGCCGGGGATGTAGAGCAGCGACAGCTGCCCGAGCTCCCGTCGGATCGTAAAGCCGCTGATCACCTGGTTGGTGATCGGGACGGTGTAGGTCCCCGTCCCGAACGACTCCTGCGTCGAGTGCGACTGAATATCGAAGATCCACCACCCGTCGCCCAGCCATTGCGACGCGTCGACGATCCCGCTCGTCTCCGCCGCGCTCTGGGTGACCGTGGCAACCCTCGTCCAACTGCCGCCGCCCAACGGGTACGACCAGATGTCGTTGAGGGTTGGGCTCGTGCTGGCATCCTCCTGGACCATCAGCGTGTCGTGACCAACAGCCACGTTGTCCGGATTCAGGAAACCAACGCCGGCATCGACCGTGGTCGTGGTGCCATCCGCTTCGGAGACCGTGAGGCGACCCTGAGCCAGAACACTCAGTGAGTCGACGAGCTTGGGATTGCTGGAGTTCAGGACCATCTTGAAGACCCGGCCATCGGTGTTGAACCAGGGCTTGTTGGCCACGAGGTCCGCTGGCCGGAACAGGCGTCCCGAGCTGTCCTCCTTGATCCGCGAGCTGCCGGTGTCGGCGAAGTAGACGGTGCGAGGGTTGTCCGGGTCGTACCCGATGTCCTCCACGCGCACGAACTGGAAGACGTTGTTCGCATTCGACCAAGTCTCGAGGGCCGTTTGCGGGTTGCCAGAGGTTCCGCGCGCGATGTCGTCCGGAACGGCGATGAACTCGCCGCTGACGGTGTCATTGGCGCCGATATCGAGGTAATCGTTCGCGCCGTTGAATGCATCCGTGGCAGTCACCGGCGTGCCGTTCTTGGCGGTGACGCGGAACGCCCAGAGCGACCCGCGGTCCTGCTTGAAGGCGCCAGCGCTTGAAGCGCTGTACATGTACAGCTGTGACGAGGGTGCGGTGAACGTGTCGTCGCCCGTGAGGGCCACGATGCCGCCCCAACCACCGGGCACCACAACGGTGTTTTCATGATTCATCCGGCCGGCGCCGGCGATCTTCTTGAATGATCCTGTCTTGGCGTCCAGGTAGACGGAGTAGCCGGCCTGCCGATACGGCGTGAGCCCGGGGTCAGCCCCGTATGGCTGTCCAGCCACGACGTTGAGGACGTCGTTGGACTCCTCATTCGTCAGGAACGTGTAATCGGGGAATCCCTGGTCTGGACCAACCATGTTCGCCGAGCAGAATCGGATGAACCCTACCGATGCAGGAAGCATCGTCTCGAGCCCGACGATCTGGTGGGTGGCAAGATCGAGTCGCGCACGCTGGACAGACGAATCCTCGTGGTCGGCGAAGCCGCTGAACGGCACGTGCGACTGCTCGAAGTTGACGAAGACGTCGACCTGCTTCTTGCCATTGCCTACGGGCATGATGCCGAGGCCGTCGGGGATGCCCTCGAACGTCGTTCCGTCGAAAACGTCACCGCTGTTGATGAGCGGGATCGCAAGCCCGCCGGCGGGCAGCACGGTCACGAACGAGGTCCCCGGGTTCGGGAATCCTCCCGCGCCGCTGGTCGAGGCCGGCAGCGCCATGACGAGCACTGCCGCCGCCAGGAAGGCGCGGGCGCGCATCGAGCTTCTCCGTTGCGTGGTAGTTGCAGCCACGATGGGACTCCTCCTGTGCTGCTGGCGGAACACCGCGGGCCGCACGGGGCGGGCAGGTGGCCGCTCTGGGGTTGGGCGACCAGTGTGCCCTCAGCCCGCCGGAGAGGCAAGCCAAGGTGGGAGCTATCGGTGCCTCCACGCACCGCGTGTGCGCCTGGGAACATCGCGGCGTTCGGGCGTTCCCCTCTCACCTCGGACCCGGTACGCTTAGGCCGCCACCAACCAGAGTCCACACATTGGACGGAGACCGATGCGCTTCTCCCTGATTCCGCGCGAAACGAAGTTCTTCGACATGTTCGTCGAGGACGCCAAGAACGTCCTGGCCGCTGCACGCCTGCTCGAGCAGTTCTTCCGGAACTACGACGATCGCGAGCGGCTGGCCAGCCAGTTGCTCGACGCGGAGCATGCCGGCGACCAGATGAGCCACGAGATCGGGCGGAAGCTGGAATCGACCTTCGTCACGCCCTTCGACCGCGAGGACATCCACGCGTTGATCAGCCGCCTCGACGACATTCTCGACCTGATCGAGGAGGTCGCCGACACCTGCATCCTCTACAACATCGATGCGCCGACGCCGGCGGCCATCCAGCAGGCGGAGATCATCGTCCGCCAGTGCGAGCAGCTCGCCGAGGGGCTCGGCAAGCTCCGCACCTTCAAGGGCGTGGATCCCTTCTGGATCGAGATCCACCGGCTCGAAAACGAAGGTGATCGAATCGCCCGGCAGGCGGTCGCCGAGCTCTTCAAGCAGGGCCAGGAGACGATGGACGTCATCAAGTGGAAGGACGTCTACGCCCTCCTGGAGAAGGCCATCGACTCGGCCGAGGACGCCGCCAACGTGATCGAGCGGATCGTCGTCAAGCATGCCTGAGGGCTTCACCGCGATCCTGATCGCGGTGCTGGGCCTGGCGGTCCTGTTCGACTACATCAACGGCTTCCACGACACCGCCAACGCCATCGCCACCTCGGTCAGCACGCGTGCCCTGAGCCCGCGGGTCGCTATCGCGATGAGCGCCACCGCGAACTTCGTCGGCGCGCTGACTGGAACTGCGGTCGCCAAGACCATCGGCGCGGGCTTGATCACGCACCAGGCCGAGGGTGGGCTGGTGGTCGCCGCGGCGCTGATCGGCGCCATCGTGTGGAACCTGCTGACCTGGCGACTCGGGATCCCCTCATCGAGCAGCCATGCCCTCATCGGTGGCCTGCTCGGCGCGAGCGCCGCGGCGGTCGGGTTCAGCGCCTGGCTGGTGGATGGGATCCTGGGCAAGGTGATCCTGCCGCTCGTCGGATCACCGATCGCGGGCTTCGCCATCGGCTTCGCCCTGATGGTCCTCATTTTCCACGTCTTCCGGCGCGCGCACCCGAAGACGATGAACGACCGATTCCGACGCCTGCAGGTGCTGTCGGCCGCCTACATGGCCTTCAGCCACGGCAGCAACGACGCCCAGAAGACGATGGGGGTGATGACTCTGGCCCTCGTCTCGGCGGGGGTGCTGACCGAGTTCAAGGTCCCGCTGTGGGTGATCATCCTGGCGGCGAGTGCCATCTCGCTCGGAACCGCGGCTGGCGGTTGGCGAATCATCAGGACGATGGGCACCAAGGTCGTGAAGCTCGACCCGGTACACGGATTTGCGGCGGAGACGACGGCTGCCAGCGTCATCTTCGGCGCCTCCATCCTGGGCATGCCGGTCAGTACCACCCACGTCATCTCCAGCGCCATCCTGGGTGTTGGTTCGTCCGATCAGTTCCGCGCGGTGCATTGGGGCGTCGCGCGACGGATCGGGATCGCGTGGGTGCTGACCCTTCCGGCTTCGGCGCTGGTGGCCGCACTCTCCTACCTGGTGCTGCACCCGTTCCTGGGCAGCTAGGGGGCGACCCTCAGCTGAAGAAGATGAAGCGGACCCCGATGATCACCAGGAGCACGCCGAACCCACGCTGCACGACCTCCACCGGCAGCGATATGCCGAGCCGCGCGCCGAGGTAGGCGCCCAGCAGCAGACCCACGGCCAGGACAGCAGCGAAGCGCAGGTCGACGAACCCTCCACGCCAGTACTCGAGCGCGCCGAGCGCACCCACCGGCAGCACGAGCGCCGCGAGCGAGGTACCTGCCGCCTGGGTAGTGCTCAGGCCAACCGTGAGGATGAGCAGCGGGACGATGACGGTCCCTCCCCCGATCCCGAAGAGGCCGGAGAGAACGCCTGCCGTCAGCCCGATGCCTGCGACGATGAGCAGCTGAATCATTTGGAGCCCTCCTCACCCCGAGGATACACAGGCCCATCGGCTGATATAGTTGTCGGGTCAACCATGAGCACCGCCAAGTCGATTCCCGGACCACGCGACCCGCGCCTCGAGACCTGGCGCTCGTTCCTGGTCGCGCATGCCCAGATCCGTCGCCAGCTCGAGCGCGAGCTCCAGGCAGAGCAGTCGCTGGGCCTCGGCGAGTACGAGGTGCTCCTGATGCTTGCCCGCGCCGATGACCGGCAGCTGCGGATGAGCGAGCTTGCCGATCGGCTCGTCCTCTCGCGCAGCGGCGTGACGCGGCTGGTCGACCGTCTCGAGGCGGAGGCCCTGGTCGAGCGAACCTCATGCGCCACCGACCGGCGGGGTTCGTGGGCGACCTTGACCGATGCCGGCCACCGGCGCCTGCGGCGCGCCGCGCCAACCCACCTCCGCGGCGTGGGCGAGCACTTCCTCGACCGAATTCCATCCGAGGAGCTCGACGCCCTGCAGCGTACCCTCGACCGGGTCCTCGACGAGGCCTAGCCCCCCGGCGACTCGCTTGCGCCCGCCAGCTCGCCGGTCGCCTGGGCGCGCAGGCTGCTGACCATGGCAACCCGGCCGTCGTCAGGCGCCATTTCCAGGAACCGATCAAACTCCCGCACCGCGGTCGCGTTGTCCCCCTGCCGGAAAGCGATCAGCCCACGGAAGAACGGGATGTCCGGCTCATCGGGGTCGGCGATGGAGGCATACGAGTCCGTCGCGGAGGTGGCGTCGCTCCAGTCAGCGGCGGTGATGTAGGCAGTCACGAGGCGCCGATAGGCCGATGCGTCCTCCGGCTTGAGCGCCAGGAGCACCTGCAGGGCGACGGCGGCCCGCTGCAGGTCCTCCGCACCGCCACCTGCCAGGTAGGCATCCGCCAGGTCTGAGACGACCTCGGCGTCATCCGGATTCGCCGCGAAGAGGCCCAGCAGCCGCTGGATCTCCGCCTGCCGGTCGGATTCCGCCTGGATCGCGTCGGCGAGTGCCTGGTTGACGACCGTCCGCTCGCCGAGGCCGATGGATCCCGGCAGCGCGAACCCGAGCAGCAGACCGAGCGAAATGAATAGTGCGAGTCCCGCGACCAGGGGCCGTGGTTGCCTGCTCGACACGGGGGTCACGATGGGCTCGGCTGGCAGTGGCTCGAGGGTGGCTGCCGCTCGCGACTCGGCTTCCGCGCGCTCCCGCTCGTACGAGGCGTCGTCCAGCGAGCCGGCCCGCCGATCGGCCTCGACGTCCAGGAGCCCCTCGAGGGCGACCCGATGCCGCAACGCCCTGGCCTCCGCCTCTGGCTGCGTCGTGAAGGCCACGCTCGGGGCGCCTCGACGAATCAGCGGCCAGCCGATCGCGGCGGCCACGGCAGCTCCGGCGAGCAGGAGGAGGAGCCACTGCACGAGGTCAGGCATCGAGCCGCTCCACCTCGTCACGGATCTGCTGTCGCACGCCGCCGGCCGGCGGTGCGGGTGCTGGCGCAGGGGCGACGTGGCCACGGCCAAGCCACCAGGCGAAGAGCCCGATCCCGACCACCAGCGCGAGCGGCGGGATCCACCACGCGAATGGCGACGGGGGCGCGAGGAGGATCCACTCCCCATAGCGGGCCACGAAGTACGCACGGATCTGCCCCGGCGTCTGGCCGGCCGCCAGCTGCTCGGCGATCTGCCGCCGGATCGCCGCCGCGCTCGCGGTCTGCGACTCGGCCACGGACAGCGCCTGGCAGTCGGGGCAGCGCAGCTCAGCGGCGACCTGCCGCGCCTGATCGGCCTGCGTTGGCGCCACCGACGGACGAAGCAGCTCCACGACGACCAGCCCACCCAGCGCGAGCAGGGCGGCGACGGCGATCGGCAGTGCCAGCCGCCTCATGGCGCAATCCCCAGCGAGGCGAGCCCCTCGTCCACCAGCGCCCGCGTGAGCGGACCGATGTGCCGCGACACGACGACGCCATCCGCATCCACGAAGAAGGTCTCTGGCGGACCGGTCACGCCATAGTCGATCGAGATCCCGCCATCGGGGTTGAGCATCGTCGGCCAGCTCACCTGGCCATATCGGTCCAGGAAGCCGCGCGCGCCGTCAGGCGTGTCGTTGACGAGGACGCCGACCAGCTGCACCTCGTCGCCGTGGCGCGCCACAAGGTCCAGGAGGACTGGGTGCTCGTCCACGCAGCTCGGGATGCAATAGCTCGCCCAGAAGTTGATGACCGCCGGCTTGCCCGCCAGGTCAGCCGAGCTGAACCGGTCGCCCTCGAGAGTCGTGCCGGCGAAGACGGGGATCGGCTTGCCGACTAGAGGCGACGGGAGGTTGCGCGGATCGCTCCCGAGTCCGGTGAAGAGCAGCCAGCCCAGCGGTACCAGGACGACGGGCACGAGCAGCCATCGCAGGACCGAGCCGCGTGCGAATGGCCCTGCCATGGTCAGGCTCCCGCCAGCGCCGCTTCGACCGCCATCCGGCGGCGGTCCGGCCAGATGGCGAAGAGGGCACCGAGCGCCACGATCGCGCCGCCGGCCCAGATCCACATCACCAGCGGGTTGATGAGGACGCGGATGGTCGCCGTGCTGGTGCTCGGGTTGTACGCGAGCAGCGTGACGTACAGGTCTTCGCCGATGGCGGTGCGGACCACCGGCGTGGCGATGGCGGTCGCCGAGTTGGGGTAGTCGCGCAGCGCCGTGGCGATCCGCCCGGATTGGGGACCCGCGAGGGTGAGCTCGGCGCGGGTCTCGATGACCCGCGGGTCGGAGGCCAGCGGCTCGGTGACGAGCTGATCGTAGGTGATCGTGTACGCGCCCAGCGACAGCGCCTCGCCGGGCCGGAGCGTTGCGGTCCGATCCGTCCCGAGCGTGGCCGAGACCGCGATCGCCACCGACATCACGCAGATCCCGACGTGTGCAAGGTAGCCACCGTATCGGCGCCGATTGCGGGTCGCGAGCCGCAGCAGCGCCACCGGTGGGGCCTCTCCGCGAGTGCGCGCACGGGACCGCGCACCACGCACGACTTCGTCGCCCATCACCACCAGCACGAACGTCGCTAACCCGAAGATTCCCAGCGGAGCCGCATCCCGCACGCCAAGGGCCCAGGCGGCCACCACCACCCCGACGCCGGCGAGGATCGGGATCGCGAAGCGCTCCCGCACCGTCATCCACGAGGCTCCACCCCAGGGCAACGCCGGGCCGACGCCGGTCAGGAAGAGGAGGGCCACGAAGATCGGGGCATTGACCCGGTTGAACCAAGGCGCGCCGACGCTGGCGCGCGCCCCCGTGGCAGCCTCGACGACGACGGGATAGAGCGTCCCGAAGAGGATTGCGAAGGTGATGGCCAGGAACAGCACGTTGTTGAAGAGGAACGCGGACTCGCGGCTCACCACGGCGCCCGGCGGCCGTCGATCCCCGAGGTCCGGGAGGCGCCAGATCAGCAGTCCCAACGCCACTCCCAGTGTGAGGAGGATGGCCCAGGCGAACCACGCCCCGATCCCCGAGGTCGTGAAGGCGTGCACGCTGTTCACCACGCCGGAGCGGGTGAGAAAGGTCCCCACCAGCGTCAGCGTGAACGTGGCAATCACCAGGGCGTGCGTCCAGATTCGGAGCGTGCCGCGCCGCTCGGCGACCATCGAGGAGTGGATGAAGGCGGTCGCCGTCAGCCAAGGCAGCAGGGCTGCATTCTCGACCGGGTCCCACGCCCAGTAGCCGCCCCAGCCCAGCACCGCGTAGCTCCACCAGGCACCGGCCACGATCCCGGCGGTGAGGAGGATCCATGGCACGAGCGTCCAGCGGCGCACGACCGCCAGCCACTCCTCATCGGTGCGGCGGGTGATGAGCGCCGACATGCCGAAGGCGAACGGGATCGCCATCCCGGTGTAGCCGAGGTACAGGAGCGGCGGGTGGAGTCCCATGAACGGATGGTTCTGGAGCAGCGCATTCGGGCCGTTTCCCTCGAGGCCGATGGGCGTCACCCGCACGAACGGGTCGCTCGGCCACGCCATCACCGCGAAGAAGAAGGCCGCGCCGAGCGCGAGCGTCGCCCCCACCCACGGCATCAGCGCCGGCAGCCTGGCCCGATACCGGTAGAGCACCAGGCTCGCCCATCCCGTGGCCAGCAGCGTCCAGAAGAGGATCGATCCCTCGAGTGCAGCCCACAGCGAGATGACCGAGTAGAACGGCGGCGTTGTCGTGGCGTTGTTGCGCGCCACGTACACGACGCTGAAGTCGTGGGCCAGGAGCGAGACGATCATCGCCAGGCAGGCGATCGCGACCATGGCGAAGGCGGCGTACATCGCGCGGCGCGCGCTGGCCAGCACGGCAAGGTCGCCGGATCGGCCGCCGATCACGAACGCCCCAGCGGCAAAGAGGGTCGCCGCCAGCCCGATGAGGACGGCGATGTGTCCGAGGGTCGGGATCACGTGCCGGGTTCGAAGGCCCGGGTCGGGAGCGCGCCCTCGGATGGCGCGACGTAGTTCTCGTCGTGCTTGACGATCACCTGCGACGCCTCGAAGGTACCGTCAGCCTGCAGCTCGCCCTCCACCACGGCACCGATCCCCTCACGGAACGAGCGCGTCGGAGTCGTCGCGGCGTGGACGGCGATCTCGGTCGTCCCGTCGGTGAGGACGAAGGTCAGGTCAGGCGCCTCCCCCGAGATGCTCCCCGCCTTGACGAGGCCGCCCAGCCGCTCGGTCTTGCCGACCTCGGCCGGACCCCGCACCAGCAGCTCGGTAGGGGTCAGGTAGTAGACGAGGGCGTTGCCGACGGAGCTGAAGGCGAGGTACGCGATCACGCCCACCACGATGGCGACGCCGACCAGCAGCCCCCAGCGACGGCCACGCGGCGGCAGGGGCGCCAGGACAGGGCGAGCCAGGGTCATCGCGGGGAGTCGGCGTCGTCGCTGCGCCCCGATGCCTCGCGAGCGTTGCGCAGCCGCCGCGCGAGCAGGGCGGCATACAGGGCGATCCCGCCCAGGATCACGCCATAGGCCGCGATCACGAACCCTGCGTCGGTCATCCGGCCGGCTCCTCGACGCCCGACGGGACGGCGACCTGGCGGGCGGCCGCCACCCGACCGCGCCGCGCCTCGTCCTCGAGTTGCCACTCCAGCCGGGCCAGCTGGTAGCGGCGAATCAGCAGGTAGACCCAGACCAGGGTGAAGGCGGCGAGCATGGCGAGCAGGGCCAGCACGAACTGGAGCGGGGCACTGGGATTCAGGATCTTCGAGGGATCGCCGATCGTCGGGCCCTGGTGCAGGCCGCGCCACCAGATCACGCTGAAGTGGACGATCGGGATGTCGACCGCGGCGATGAGGCCCACCACCGCGGCGCGTCCGGCGCGGCGCGCAGGGTCATCGGTCAATCGGCGCAGGAGGAGATAGCCCACGTAGAGCGCCAGCAGGAGCGCGGTCGTCGTCAGGCGCGGGTCCTCCCACTGCCAGTAGACGCCCCACACCGGCCGGCCCCACATCATCCCGCCCCAGATGGCGAACGCCGTGAACATGACACCCACCTCCGCTCCCGCCAGGGCGAGGGCGTCGAGGCGCACGTCGCGCCGGATCAGGTAGACGAGGCCGGCAATTGCGGTCACTCCGAATGAGGCATACGCCAGCCAGGCCGATGCCACGTGCACGTACATCACCCGCTGGGCATCGCCCTGGTTGAGGTCGGCGGGCACGACAAAGAGCCCGTTGATGGCAGCGCCGATGACCGCGAAGAGCGCCACGAACCCCAGGATGCGGGTCTTCATCAGTCCTCCAGCAGGAAGCCGTAGGTGCCGGCTCCCACGACCAGCATGATGACGTCGAACGCGACGAGCAGCTGGAGCCATGATCCCAGCTCACCGAGCGGATCGCCGCCGAGCGCGGCCACGGTGGCCTTCACGGCGGCAAGGAGGAGTGGCGCCACGATAGGCAGCATCAGGAGCGGGAGCATCACCTCGCGGGCGCGCATCCGGACCGTCAGTCCCGCATAGGCGGTCCCGATCGCGGCGAACCCGATGGCGCCCAGCACCACCGCCGCGAGCAGCGGCAGCCAGGCTGCGCCGACCGGGATGGCGTAGAGGATGGCCACGACCGGCAGCAGCAACCCGCCGAGGACCAGCATCGCCGCCGCCCCGGCGAGCGCCTTGCCGGCGTAGATGGCGCGGCGGTCGACCGGGTAGAGGGCCAGCTGCTCGAACGCGCCGTCGTCGGCCTCAAGCTGGTGAAGGCGCGCCATGGTGAGCAGGCCGCCGAAGACGATCGCCAGCCACAGCAGCCCCGGTGCCGCCTCTGCCAGGCGCCGCGAGTCGGGCCCCAGCGCAAAGCCGAAGAGGAGCAGCACGATCGCGGCGAAGAAGATCGTCGAGCCGGCCGCCTGCCGGCCGCGCAGCTCGGAAAGCGCGTCCTTGCGCGCGATGGCGATCGCAACCGAGAGATCACGCCGAAGGGCGTTCATCGGTCCACCATGGCGACGGCGGCACGCGGCCTGGGCGACGCGCCGACCGGCGCCGTACTCACGCCCGCACCGCCCACCTCGGCAACGAGCCCGCTTTCGAGCCGCACCGTGGCATCGGCGAGACTCGCCACCCGCTCCGCCTGGTGCGATGCCACGACGATCGTCACGCCCGCATCCTTCCAGAGGCCGATAAGCCGGTCGACGAGCGCCATCCCCTCCCCATCGAGCGACGCGTGCGGCTCGTCCAGTAGAAGGAGCGACGGCCGTGCTACGAGGATGCGGGCGAGCGCCAGGCGCTTGCGCATCCCCGCCGAGAAGGTCCGCACGCGCTGCGCTGCCACCGCCTCGAGGTCGACGGTCGCAAGCGCCTCACGGACCACGGGCAGCCCTTCGGCCGCTCCCCAACCGAACATGGTGGCCGCGAAGCGCGGGTTCTCCTCCGCCGTCAGGTCGTCATAGTGGGCGGTGGCGTGCGAGAGGTAGACGGCTCGTCCGCGGACCAGCTCGGGGTCGGCAAGGGCGTCGATGCCATCGATCGAGAGGGAGCCATACGAGGGGCGGATCGCGGTCGCCAGGATCCGGAGGAGGGTGGTCTTGCCGGCGCCGTTCGGGCCCAGCAGGGCGACAGTCCGTCCCATCTCGACCGTGAGCGAGATACCCGCCAGCGCGGCGCTGCGCCCGAAGAGGCGCGCCAGCTCGACGGTGGCGACCGCCGGAGGGATGGTCCCAAGCGTCCCGGCGAGCCGGGGCGCGACGTAGATGGTGGTCTGCGGCATGCTCGCGGGCGGGGCGGATGATGGATGGAGGCTGAGTGTGCGGCGCGCGATGAGGGGCGTCAACTCGGGCCGGCTCGCAAATCGGCGATCATGAGGGATGCTCCGCGAACCGGATCCTGGGACCCTCCTCTCGACCTGGTCCGGCGATCCCCTGCCGTGGATCGGGATCGCGTTGGCGACGCTCACCTACCTCGCCGGCGTGTGGATGGTCGACCGTGCCCACCCGGCCACTCGGGTGCCCAGGTGGCGTATTGCCGCATGGCTGGCTGGTGTGGCGGTCATCGGCGTTGCACTCGTCTCGGCGGTCGACGTCTATGCCGAAAGCCTCTTCACGGTGCACATGGTCCAGCACCTGGTGCTGGCGATGGTGGCCCCGCCTCTGCTGGCCTTCGGCGCCCCGGTGACGCTTCTGCTCCGTGCCGCGACGCCGGGGCTTCGTCGCTCGGTCCTCATCCCGCTCCTGCACTCCCGCCCCGTCGCAGGGCTGGCCTGGCCGCCAGTCGGCTGGGCCGTCTTCACGGTGGTGATGTCGGCGACCCACTTCAGTCCGCTCTTCAACGCCGCCCTCGACAACGAGGCCCTGCACTCGGCCGAGCACCTGCTCTACCTCGGTGCAGGCATCCTCTTTTGGTGGCCGGTCATCGGTGCCGACCCCGTTCGCTGGCGCTTGCGCCCGATCTCGCGGATGGTCTACCTCGCGGCGCAGATGCCATTCAACACGGCCGTCGGGTTGGCGATCTACTTCGCGCCGGGCGTCCTGTACCCTCACTATGCGTCCGTCGGCAGGGCGTGGGGCCCTGATCCGCTCACCGATCAGCAGCTGGCCGGGATCGTCATGTGGGGGCTCGGTGACGTCATCCTGCTGGGGGCGCTGGTGGTTGCAATCGAAGCGTGGCTGCGTGCCGACGAGAAGCGCAGCAGCAGAACCCGGGAGCGAGCAGCCAATGTCGACCGAGCGTCAGTTGAAGGGCACTAGCCGCGGCGCGGCGGCCATCGTCGCCATCGGGCTGGTGCTCGTCGCATGCTCGAATGGGGCGGCGCAGAGCGTCCTGCCGTCGGGGGCGGGGCAATATCCCGGATGGCCCGGCAGCGGCCTGGTTGTCGGGAGCGGTGACTTCATCCCGATCGTGGTCTCGTCAGAGGTGAGCACCGGCCACAGCCGCGTGCTGATTGCCCTCACCGACGCCGCCCATCGCGACCTCGGTGCGCAGGGCGTGACGGTCGAGGAGACCTACTACGACCTCGCTGCGAGCACCGAGACGCCGGTCGGAACAGTGGACGGCACCTTCCGCTGGCTGATCCCCGACGAGAAGACGATCTACACCTCGTACGTCGACTTCGCCCACTCCGGCGACTGGGGCGTCGAGGTCATCGCGCGGGAGCCTGGGAAGCCGGATCGCAGCGCGCGGGTGACCTTCTCGGTACGCGACACCACGACCACGCCAGCGATCGGCGCGCCCGCGCCAGCCTCGGAGACGCTGCACACCACCGATCCCGCGGCGCTCGTCGCCATCTCCACCGACACCAATCCGGATCCCGCCTTCTACGCCCTCTCCGTCAAGGACGCGATCGCGGCGGGCAAGCCGTTCGTGCTCGTCTTCGCCACGCCCCTCTTCTGCACCAGCGGCCTCTGTGGCCCGGCGCTCGACCTGGTCAAGCAGGTGGCACCCGATTACATCGGTCGCGTGAACTTCATCCACGTCGAGCCGTACATCCTGCAGGTGAAGGACGGGCGTACCCAGCCAGAGCTCGACGTGACTGGCTACCCGAAGTCGGTCAGGGCATCGGTGGAATGGGGCCTTCCGACCGAGCCGTGGGTCTTCGTCGTGGATGCGCAGGGCAAGGTCGCCGCCAAGTTCGAGGGGATGGCGTATCCCGATGAGCTGACCGCCGCCCTGAACGACGTGCTCCCTTGAGGCGCCCCGGTTAGAGGACGTACAGGGTCGAGAAGAGGAAGAGCCACACCACGTCGACGAAGTGCCAGTAGTAGCTGGCCGCCTCGACCGCGGTGTGGTGCTCGGCCGAGATGAGCCCCTTGCGCGCTCGGGTGGCCACGATCGCCATGAAGCCGAGGCCCGCCAGGACGTGCGCACCGTGGAACCCGGTCAGCGTGTAGAAGGTGGACCCGAAGACCCCGGCATCGAGCCCGAAGCCGTTGTTCGCGAACTCGTACCCCTGGACGATGATGAAGACGCTACCCAGCAGCAGCGTGAGGCGCAGGGCCAGGCGCATCCTGGCAACCTCGCCACGGCCGATGGCCCGCACCGCCCACTGCATCGTGAAGCTGCTCGTGACGAGGAGGAGCGTGTTCAGGCCGGGGAGCAGCAGCTCGGGTCGCTCGTGCCCGTCCGGCGGCCACCCGCCGCTCTCCGAACGGATCACGAAGTAGGCGGCGAAGAGGGCCCCGAAGAGCATCACCTCGGAGAGGATCCCGAGCTTGACGCCAAGCAGCATATTGCTGCGCGCCGCGACTGGGTCCTCGCCGTGGGATTCGGCCGCCACGTGGATACTCACGGCGCGGGCCGCCCCGGGGACGGGACGGCGGCCGACCCGTACTCGTAGGGTCCGGCACTTACGGTCGGAATGTGCTCGAAGTTCCCGACCGGCGGCGGCGAGCTGACCTGCCACTCCAGGGTGTGGGCCCGCCATGGATTGGGGGCCGCCTTCGGGCCCTTCCGCCATGACCAGACCATGTTGAAGGCGAACACCGCGACCGACAGGAAGATGTTGAAGGCCATGATGCTGACGAACAGGTTCACCCCTCCAAGGTTGGTCGGGTAGTCGGCCACGCGACGCCGCATCCCTTCGATCCCCAGCCAGAACATCGGCAGGAAGGTCAGGTTGAAGGCGAGCGTGAACCACCAGAAGTGGAGCTTGCCGAGCCGCTCCGAATACATCCGGCCCGTGATCTTGGGATACCAGTAATACGTGCCCGCGAAGAGCCCAAAGATCGTGCCGCCCACGATCGTGTAGTGGAAGTGGGCTACCACGAAGTACGTATCGGAGAGGGTGATGTCGGTGGGCACGTCGGCCAGGTAGACCCCGGTGATCCCGCCGATCAGGAAGGCCCATATGAAGCCGAAGACCCAGAGCATCGGCACCTTGAAGTGGATCTTGCCCATCCAGATGGTGCCAAGCGCAGCGAGGAAGACGATCCCGGTCGGGACGGAGATCAGCTCGGTGGTGAGCATGATCGGGATGTGGAAGAACTCCGCCATGCCCGAGACGAACATGTGGTGCGCCCAAACCATGAACGAGAGGACGCCGATTGAGATGAACGAGAGGACCGCCAGCGGATAGGCGAAGAGTGGCTTTCGAGCGAAGACCGGCACGACCTCGAGGATCGCGCCGAGGCCCGGCAGACCCATGATGTAGACGGCGGGGTGCGAGTAGAACCAGAAGAGGTGCTCGAACAGGATCACGTCGCCGCCGCGACTGGGGCGGAAGAAGCTGGTACCCAGCACCCGGTCGAAGAGGAGCATGGTGAAGGCGCCGGCGACCACCGATGTCGCCACCAGCGCAAGCGTCGCCGTGACGGTCAGCGCCCAGACGAAGATCGGCATCCGCATCAGCGACATCCCGGGCGCGCGCATCCGGAAGACGGTGACCAGGAAGTTGATCGCCGAGATGATCGAGCTGATGCCCACCGTCACGAAGGCCATCAGGTATGCCTGCTGCCCCAGGTTCGCCTGCTGGCTGAGGGGCGGGTAGGCGGTCCACCCGCTGTCGAAGCCTCCAAGGAGTGGGTTAATGGCCACGAGCAGGATCGGCAGTGGCAGGAGCCAATAGGAGAGCGCGTTCGTCTTCGGGAACGCCATGTCGCGGGCGCCGATCATGATCGGCACCAGGTAGTTGCCCAGGCCGCCGATGATCGAGATCAGGGCGACGGTGATCATCATCGCCCCGTGCGTGCTCATGATGCTGTTGTAGGCCTCTTTCCCGAGCGCGAGCCCGGGCTGCGCCAGCTCGAAGCGCATCAGCATCGCGAAGGTGCCAGCTGTCATGAAGAGGAGGAACGCGGACACCAGGTACTGGACGCCGATCACCTTGTGGTCGGTGGTGAACCGGAAGTAGCGGCGCCAGTCCCCGGCTCTGCCGTGGGCGGCGTGCTCCTCCGCGGGGTCGACTTCGCGGCCAGCGGACCAGGTCAGCCAGAAGCGGAAGGCACCGATGCCCAGGAGGAAGCCGATCAGGGCAAGCAGGTACGCCAGGCCCAGCCGCTGGCCGTCTTCGATGATGAGCCCAGCGCCGCTGGCCAACGCCAGCAGGCCCAGGCCGACGGCGACACCGAGCACCGCGCCCAGGACGGCCCGGAGCAGCCCCGGCTTCATGACCCTCATCCGGCGGCCTCGCTCATGACGGGCTTGCGCTCTCGGACGGTTGCGCACTGAGCCAGGACTCGAGGTCTGCCTGCGTGCTGACCACTGCGGTCAAGTGCATGTCGGTGTGCCCGAAGCCACACAGCTCGGCGCAGAGCCCGGGATAGGTGCCGACCACGGTCGCGGTCACGTAGATCTGGGTCGGGCGACCGGGCACCGCGTCCTGCTTGATGCCGAAGGCAGGCACCCAGAAGGAATGGATCACGTCGGTCGAGTTGATCACGAGATGCACGCGCTTCCCGACCGGGATATGCAGCTCCTTCGACGTCACACCGGCCGACGGATAGTCGAAGTTCCATGCCCACTGCTCGGCAGAGACCTGCACCTCGAAGTCGGAGGTCTGCGAGCCGCGGATGTCCAGCAGCCCCTTGGCGCCGTAGCCGAAGAGGCCGATCACCAGCGCAAACGAGATTCCGAGCCAGACACCCTGGAATCCCCGGTGTCCATGGATCGGCGGCCCGTCCTCCTCGTCATCCGTGGCGCGGAAGCGGATGGCCGAGTAGACGAGCCCGACGACGACGAACATGAGGACGGGGACGGAGAGGACGGTGAGGAGCACGAATGCCGAGTTCTCGATGACCGCCTCGTCAGAGGCGATCTCGGGGAGTACCTGGATGCCGGCGACGAGGATGATCCCCAGGACGGAGAGGACCACCCAGGCCGCAACGGCAATCCAGAAATGACGCCGGGGACTCGTCACGCTGAGGCGAGTTGGATCAGGTGACCGTGAAGTCGATGTGCATCCCCTTCTGGTAATGCACCAGATCCTCGACGTGCAGGTTGCAGAAGATGACGTAGTGCCCAGGCTGCAGGGTCACGGTCAGTGACCGATCGCTGCTGCCGGACTTGATCTCCGCCACCTCACTCGGATCGCCAACCTCGGACAGCTGCGGCGAGTCCTCGACGACCGTGCCGTCGTCGTTGGTGGGCAGCGCGTCCGACTTCAGGTCGGTCTTGCGGACGACGAACTCGTGCTCCTTGTCGCCGTCGTTCTTGATGTTGAAGGTGATCTCGCCCGTCTTGATATTCGTGGAGCTCAGGCTGATCTGCCATTCCTTGACGGTTGCCGAGATCGGGCCGGCGGTCGGTCCGGAGCTCGCGCACGAGGCGAGCAGACTGCCAATCGCAAGAAGCGCCAATCCCCGGCGAAGTGATCCGGTCATCCTCATCCTCCATGCGGCCCGTGCGCGGACGGGCAGCCGAGCACGGCCACGCCGCGGACGGCTCCACACGCCGCTCAGGATCGTCGCCCCTTGCGCCGACTTCTATACTCGCAACCAGCCATTCTGGAGTCCCGTATTGGCCATTCCGCCCTACACGGCACCGGTCGACGACCTTGCGCCACACGTCGGCCAGCCGTCCACCACGACCATTCCCACCTGGACCGGGACGCGGGCCGAGCGCTGGACGTCATGGGTCCATCTCAACCGCCGCCTGGCCCAGGGATTCCTGGACACGGCCATGGTCGCGACCATCGTCGCGACCTTCGTGTCGACCCTCCTCCCGGCGGACGTGATGTTCCACGTCGTGTTCGTGCTCCTCACCGTGCAGGCCTTCCTGTTCGGCCTGCGGGCCACGCTGCTTCGGATCGGGATCGTCTCGATTCCGCTCCTCGTGTATGCCAACGCACGGGTCTTCGGACTCTCCGAGCCCGAATTCGACCTGGCCGAGTGGCCCCTGATGTTCCTGATCGCGGTGCTCGTCGCATGGATGGCCGACCGGGTGGACACGACCGCGAAACGCTACGCGAGCCTCTTCCGGCAGGCCAGCGAGCGCTTGCTCACGGTGGAGGAGGATGAGCGGCGTCGGATCGCACTCGAGCTCCATGACGGCGTTGGGCAGGTGCTCACCGCCATGACGCTGACCCTCGACGCAGCGGGCGGGCGAGCCAGCGCCCGGGCAACTGAGCAACGGGTCACCTCGGCGCGCCGGATGGCCGCCACTGCCCTGGCGGAGGTCCGCCACCTCGCCCATCGGATGCGGCCATCGAGGCTCGAGGAGCGTGGCCTCGCCGCGGCGATCCGCGACCTCGCCGGCCAATCGGGGTTCCCGGTCCGGGTGCACGTTGAACCGCAGCTGGATCCCATGCCTGCGTTGGAGCCGACGACAACGGTTGGCGTGTACCGCATCGTCCAGGAAGCGCTCGCCAATGCGGCGCGCCACAGCGGGGCGCCCGTCGCTCGCGTCTCGCTCGGCCTGCACGACTCCAACCTGCTGGTGGTGGTGATGGACGAAGGCCGTGGCTTCGACCCACGCGCCGCGGTCGATCCCGGCATCGGCCTCGCGGGAATGTACGAGCGTGCGGAGCTGCTCGGCGGCACGCTTTCGATCCATTCCGCCGAGAGCCAGGGGACGAGGGTCACCCTGGTCGTACCGCTGCGAGTCATCCCCCAATGAGCGACATGATCCGGGTCGGCATCGTCGATGATCACGCCCTCGTCCGGGACGGGCTGCGCCTCATCCTTGATCGCGAGACGGACATCGAAGTGGTCGGCGAAGCTTCCGACGCGTCCGCCGCGCTGGCCCTGGCAGCGAGCCGCAAGCCCAACGTGATGGTGGTGGACATCACCCTCGGCGATTCGGACGGGATCGCTCTGCTGCGCGATCTTACGAGCCGTTTCCCTCGCATCCGGCTCGTGACAGTGACGATGCACGAGCACGAGGAGACCGTTCGCCAGGCATTCCTGGCGGGGGCTGCCGGGTACGTGGTCAAGGGGGCGCCCAGCGCGGACCTGGTCGCGGCGGTTCGCGCGGTCGCCAGGGACCAGCGCTACATCCACCCCGTGGTCGCTTCGGTCGTCGTGGTCGATTCCCTGCGCTGGCTGCGCCAGGCCGATCGGCTCAGCCCACGCGAGATCGAGGTGCTCCGGCTGCTCACCGCAGGTCGGACCGCCGCGGAGACTGGGCAGGCGCTCGGGATCAGTGCGCACACGGTGCGGCGCCACATCGCCAACGTCACCGACAAGGCCGGCGTCCGCGGGCGCGTGGCCCTTACTCGCTACGCGCTTGAGCATCATCTCGTCCAGGACGAGACCTAGCCCGCCCAGGGACGGACCCATCGGAGGCGGCTAGACTGCGGCCGCGATGCAGAACGAGACGCCACCTCCGGCGCGTGGTCGACGCGTCCCGCTCCTCGTGATGGCCCCGATTGTCGGCGTTGCGGTGCTTGGCATCGCGTACCTCGCCTCCCGCCCTCTGGGCGGCTCGCCACGACCGTCGTTCTTCGTCATCGCCAGCGCGGCGCCGGGCGTGCAGATCGGCCAGATTGCCCCGGGCACCGCCACCGCTGACGACGGGCAGCTGTCCCTCAGCGACCTCGATGGCACTCCGCTGCGGCTCGCCGACTTTGCGGACCGGCCGTTGTGGCTCGTCTTCTGGAAGACGGCCTGCGAGCCGTGTGAGGCAGAGGCGGCCGACGTGACGGCCGCGTATGCGGCGCATCGCAACGAGGGCCTCGCCGTCCTGGCGGTGGACGTCTGGGACACGCCGGACGTGGTGCGCGACTACACGGCGAGCCACCCGCTCGACTATCCAATCGCGATCGATACCTCCGGGTCCTTCCTCGCCGCGTACGGAGTGTGGGGCGCGCCAACGCACTACTTCATCGGTTCGGACGGCATCATCCGGGACCGTTACTTCGGACCGATGACGGCCGATCTCATCGCCGGGAGCCTCGCGACGATCGTGCAGACCGAGGCTCCGTGAGCGCACTGCAACCGATGGCGTAGGAAGATGTAGATGACCAACCAAACAGGAGTACAACCGATGTCCGACCAATCACCCGTCCGCCGCAAACGAGGGAACGCCACCCTCGCGGTGATTCCCGCGCTCGTCCTCGTCCTCGCGGCATGCAGCTCGGGCGGGACCAGCCAGCCGCCTGCAAGCGCGCCGGCAAGTGTCGCGGCAAGCGCCGCAGCCAGCCATTCCGGGAGCGGGGCAACAACCGTCACCCTGAGCGGCCTGGCATTCTCCGTCAGCGAGATCACCGTGCCCGTCGGCAGCCTCACCTTCATCAACGAGGACGGCGTGACGCACGTCCTCGCCGAGGGGGAGAACGGGACGGAGGTCCCGAGCCCGCGGGTCCAGAAGGTGTCGATCAACGGCGGGTCGCAGGGAGACCTGGTCTTCACGGCCGCAGGCGACTACCACATCACCTGCACGATTCACAAGACCATGAACATGGAGGTCCACGTCCAGTAGCCACCCACCGCTGGCGACCGAAGGGCCGGTGCGAAAGCGCCGGCCCTTCTCGTTGATGCAGCCCTGGTTCGCCGGTGTGTTCCTGGCGCACGTTGCTAATGCAACCGGTTGCAGTAAGCCTCGGCGGCCGCATAGAATCGCCGCGGAGGAACCGATGGTCGACAGCGCGCTGCGTCTCCTGCGAACGGCCGGCCCGGTCCGGTCCCGCATCGTTCGCATGTACGGGTTCCTGGTCGCCTTCAACGTCCTGGCCTGGGGCCTGGCGCTGGCAGCCTCGATCTCCTACCCCATCCTCCTCCCGACCGCGTTCCTCGCCTACACCTTCGGCCTGCGCCACGCCGTCGATGCCGACCACATCGCCGCGATCGACAACACCACCCGCAAGCTGATGCAGGACGGGCAGCGCCCGGTGGCGGTGGGCCTCTTCTTCTCGCTGGGGCACTCGACCGTGGTGGTCGCGCTCTCCGTCGCGATCGCGCTCTTCGCATCCGTCGTGACTGACATCCCGGCGCTGCAGGAGATCGGCAGCCTCATCGGCACCACCGTCTCGGCCGTATTCCTGCTGGTCATCGGCGTCATCAACCTGGTCGTCCTGATCGACATCTACCGGATGTTCCGGCGCGTGGCGCGTGGCGGCTCGTACAGCGAGGCGACGCTGGAGGAGTTCCTGAACGAGCGCGGGCTGCTGGCCCGGATCTTCCGGCCAATGCTGCGCGCGATCGGCAAGAGCTGGCACATGTATCCGCTCGGGATCCTCTTCGGCCTGGGATTCGACACCGCCTCCGAGGTGGCACTGCTCGGCCTCGCCGCGACCTCGGGTGCCAACCACGTCCCGATCGCCTTCATCCTCGTCCTGCCCGCGCTCTTCGCCGCCGGCATGTCCCTGGTCGACGCGACAGATGGGGTCCTGATGCTGGGCGCCTACGGCTGGGCCTACGTGAAGCCGATCCGGAAGCTCTACTACAACCTGAACATCACCTTCGTCTCGGTGCTCATCGCCTTTGCGATCGGCGGGATGCAGGTGCTGTCGATCGTTGCCGAGCGCTTCGGCCTGCATGGCGGCATCTGGAACTTCGTGCGCAACCTGGATTTCGGGGTCATCGGCTTCGGGATCATCGCCATCTTCGTCGCCAGCTGGACGGCATCGACCCTCATCTACCGGTGGAAGCGGTACGACTCATTGCCGATCACGAGGCAGGCCCCGGACCCGCGCTAGCGGACGTGCACCGTGGTGTGCATCGAGGCGTGGATGGTGCAGGTGATCGGGTAGTCGCCCGCCTCGGCGAATGCGACGACCGTACTCTCACCAGGATGCAGGCGCTGGGTGACGCAGGCCGTCCCGTAGTTGGCGTGGCCGGCGATCCCCTCCGTGACGGTGTGACTGGTGTCGTCTCGGTTCACGAACGCGACCGCAGCACCAGCCTCGACCGTGACCGGTTCGCCGAACGCGCGACCGGCAATCTCGATCGTCACCTTGGGCA
>DATJIJ010000042.1:0-6201 GCA_035493355.1 Candidatus Methylomirabilota bacterium | reverse complement strand
ATTGCCCTCCTGATGGTCGGAACGAGCATCGTCACCACCTCTCCCCGCGACCAGGCCCAGGCCGCGGACCCGCTCGCCGACGCGAAGGCGCAGCAAGCAGCACTCGAGGCAACTCTGAGTGCGCAGCGCGCTACCCTCGCCGCCCTCAAGGTGAAGGCGAACACCCTCGCCGGGAAGCTCGACGCCGCGAGGGCGGAGCTGGCGTCGGTGACCGCACAGTACGACCACGTCAGCGGCCTGCTGAGCGAGGTGCAGGACCAGGTCGCGGAGATGCAGGCCCGCCTCGCTGACCTGCGTGCCCAGATCAAGGGCCTCGACAAGGAGCTCCAGGGCGTCGCCATCGACATCCTCGCCCAGACCCAGGTCCTGCATGACCGCGAGGCGCTCCTCCAGGACCACGTCCGCTCTGCCTACGAGCGCAGCCAGACCACGGTCCTCGAGCTGCTCCTCTCCGCTGATTCGCTCGACACCGCCACCAACCAGGTGAGCTACCTGATCACGGTCTCGGACCAGGACAAGGCCCTGGCGGATGAGATCGAGCGCATGCGCGCCAGCCTCGAGGCGCAGGAAGCGACGTTGCGCGATGGTCGCGTGGAGGTCGCCGCCTCCCGCGATCAGGCGAGGGCCGAGGCTGCGGCGCTTGCCCAGCGCGAAGCCGAGCTGGCCGAGATGCGGCAGGAGCTGGCCCGCCTGAAGGCGGCCGCCGACCAGAAGCGTCGCGAGCAGGAGAATGCCCTCAACGCGGCGATCGAGGCGAAGGGAGACATCGCCCAACAGATCGCCGATAGCCAGAAGGCATTCGATGCGCAGACCAGGCTCGTTGCCAAGCTGCAGGCTGAAGAGGATGCGCGGCGCCAGGCGCCGTCAGCGTTCGGCTTCAAGTGGCCCGAGCTCACCTTCCACGTGACCCAGGAGTGGGGACCCACCCGCTTCGTGCTCGAGCCTCCGTATACCTACAAGGGCGTCTACTACCCGCACTTCCACGGCGGGATCGACCTGGGCAACGGCTGCGGCACGCCGATTCTCGCAATTGGCACCGGGACCGTGAAGGCCTCCGGCCAGCCGCTCTGGCCATGGGACTCCGGCTACGGCGTCGTGATCAGCCACGGCTCCGGCGTCCAGAGCTGGTACTGGCACCTCAAGGCGGTGGTCATCGTCCATCCGGGCCAGGTCGTGGCACGAGGACAGGTGATCGGCTACGAGGGGACCACCGGCAACTCGACCGGCTGCCATCTCCACATGGGCATCAACGACCACGGCATCTGGGAGAACCCGAGGGTCTACCTGCCGTAGCCCATCGGACTCACCCTCGGGGTAGCGCGACTGGCTCTTCTACATGTGCCGCCGCCGGTCGATAGAGCTTTTCGACGTACTCCCCCAGCATCCGCGCGGTGCTGAACTGCCAGATCGCCGCGTCGATCGCCTCGCGCATGGTGGCGATCCAGTCGCCGGGCACCCCCGCGCCATCGCGGGCGTAGAAGCGCGGAACGACCTCCTCCTCCAGCAGCCGATACAGCTCCGTCGCGTCCGCCTCGTCCTGCGCCGCATCGTCGGGCAGTGTCTCGCGTCCGCCGATCGCCCAGCCGTTCCGGCCATTGAAGCCCTCGTCCCACCACCCGTCCAGGATGCTGATCGACGGGATCCCGTTCATCGCCGCCTTCATGCCGGACGTGCCTGACGCCTCCATCGGGCGGCGCGGGTTGTTGAGCCAGATGTCCACGCCGCCCACCAGGAAGCGGGCGATGCGCATGTCGTAGTCCTCGAGGATGAAGATCCGGCCGCGCAGCGGCTCTGTGCGGGAGAGGGTGAAGATGCGCTGGATGACCTGCTGCCCCGGCCGGTCGGCCGGATGGGCCTTCCCCGCCAGGACGAGCTGGACCGGTCGCTCGCTGTCCGCGAGGAGCCGTGCCAGCCGATGCTCGTCGTGGAAGAGGAGGTCGGCCCGCTTGTAGGTCGCGAAGCGCCGGGCGAAGCCGATGATCAGCGTCTCGGGATCGAAGGCGGCGTGCAGCTCGCGCAGGACGCTGGGCGATTCGCCGTGGCGCGCGAACTGACGAGCCAGGCGGCTGCGCATGAACTCGATGAGCTCTCGCTTCTGTTGCCGGTGCGCCCCCCACAGGTCGGTCTCGAGCAGCTCGGTGAGCTTCTGGAAGACCTCGGCCCGCGGTGCGTCGCTGCCCAGCGAACGGGCTGTGGCGCGCTCGTAGAGGCGCCGCAGCGGACGCCCGATCCAGGTCGCAGCGTGGACGCCGTTGGTGATCGCCGAGATCGGGTCGGGGCGAATCTGCGCCCAGGTTGCGTTGGCGGTCTGGGCGTGCAGGCGGCTCACCGCGTTGGCGGCGGTCGCGTGGCGCAGGACGAACGCGGTCATGTCGAACGGCGGGACGGCCTCGTCGCCGAGGCCGCGACCCAGCTCCATCAGCTGCTCGGCCGGCATGCCGGTTGCCTTGAGCCACGGGCTCAGCAGCCTGCTGGCCAGGCCGCGCTCGAACTGCTCGTTGCCGTCCTTGACCGGGGTGTGGATGGTGAAGACCGAGTTCTGGCCGACGCGGCGCAGTGCCTCATCGGCTCCCAGGCCCGGCTCCGCCTCGACCAGCTCGCGTGCGCGCTCCAGCAGCAGGAAGGCCGAATGGCCCTCGTTGAGGTGCCATGCCGCGGGCTCGATCCCAAGCCCTCGCAGCGCCCGTACGCCCCCGATCCCGAGCACGATCTCCTGGCAGAGGCGCATCTCGCGGCCGCGGACATAGAGGATGTGGGTGATCGGGCGGTCGCTCCCCTCGTTGGCGGGGATGTCGGTGTCGAGCAGCAGGAGCGGCACGCGCCCGACCTGCGCCAGCCACACGGCGACGTGGACCTTGCGATCGGGGAAGTCGACGCTCACCTGGAGTGGCGAGCCATCCCGCCCCCGTGCGCGCCGGAGCGGCAGCATCGCCGGGTCCAGGTCCGGCTGGGCGTGCTCCTGATGGCCGTCGGCGTCGATCTGCTGGCGGAAGTACCCGCGCCGATAGAGGAGCCCCACGCCCACGAATGGAAGGGCGGCGTCGGAGGCGGACTTGCAGTGATCGCCGGCCAGGATGCCGAGGCCGCCGGAGTAGATCTGCATCGACTCGTGGATGCCGTACTCGGCGCAGAAGTAGGCGATCGGGCCGGGAAGGGAGGCCGCGGGGTCGGCCGCCTCCGCCGCGCGGTACCACGAGTCGGAGCCGTTGGTGAGGTAGCGGTCAAACTCGTCGAGGACACGGCTGGCGTCGACCATGAAGTCCTCGTCAGCGAGCAGCTCGGTCCATCGGCCCGGTTCGAGGCCGGCGAGGACGGGGATCGGGCTGCGGTGCCGGGACCATGCCGCGGAGTCGATGCGGGCAAAGAGGGCGCCTGCACGCGGGGTCCAGCTCCACCATAGGTTGTAGGCGAGGTCGCCCAGCCCCTCGAGCGCGGGCGGGAGCCCGAAGTCGTAGCCAGGCTGACTTGGGACCCGGACCGTGGACGTCATCGAAGGCCGATGATAGGGACTCCCGGCTGAACCCGGCCGCTTCCTCCGCGAAACACGGCGAGGGTATCGCTGTTTTTCGTGTCAGGGCGTACCCTATCGGACCCGTGATGGACGGCTATTCGGTCCAGGAAGCAGCGTCGGTCCTCGGGGTAGCGGAAGGGCGCGTCTGGGAGCTGTTGGCCAGAGGCGTGCTGCTCGGCACCCCCGAGGGTGACTCCATGCGCGTTTTCCTCAAGTCCCAGCCTGGACCGATCGCGAACGCGGGTACCCGAGACGAGCCGCAGCGCACGAACGGCAACGGAGGCTCGCACGGCGACGGCGAGGCGAGCGCGTTCCGGGAGCTGCTCACCGAGTTCCGAAACCTGACGGAGCGGTACGGCCAGGCGTTGCTCGCGCTGGGCGAGGCGCGCGGCGAGGTGGCTGGCCTTCGCTCCCGTGTCGATCAGCTTGAGGCGCGCCTGGACCTGCGCCTGCCCCCGCCGCTCGAGGCCACGCCGGTGGCGTGGGAGTCCGCGACGATTCCCGCATCGGCGCCCACCTCCTCGCCGCCGGCCTCGCCGCCGCGGCGCGCTCCCGTCCGCCGGCCGCCACGCTCCCGCAAGGCGCCCTCTGCGCGCGAGACCGTCGCCGGATTCGCCGATGCGCTGGCCCGGGCACAGGATCCGAACGCAGCCGACCTCGGCGAGTCGGGGGAGGCCGAAGCCCCGCTCGAGGCAAGCGCGGAGCCGGCCGTGGTCGAGCCCCCGACCGAGGTGTTCGACCAGGAGGCCGGCGTCGCGGCTGAACCGCAGCCGGAAGCTGAGCTGGCAGCCGAACCGGAAGCCCTCGCTCCGGAGCCGGATATCGCCCTCGACGAGGTGGCGACTGCCGCGGAGACCGTCGACGATGTCGTTGCCGCGGAAGCCGCCGCGCCGGCCGAGGACGTCGAGCCGCCGACCTACAGCGCCATCGTGGTCGAGCCGGACTGGTTCGCCGACGGTGACTTCGCATGGCTCGACGCCGCGGACATCGAGGCCGCCGGGTCTGCCTCGGCGCCGGTCGCTGACCAGTCGGCGGTGGAGCTGCCGGCCGAGCCTGCGGATTTCGACCAGCCGATGGCCGAGGCCGAGATCGAGTCGCCGACTCTCGAGGCAGTTGAGCCTCAAGCAGAGCCTGCCGAGGAGCCGATCGAACCAGTCGAGGCGGAAACTGAGGCCGCGTTCCTGGACGAGCCGGTGCCCCTGCCCGAGCCGATGCTCGAGCCGCTCCCCGAGCCCGAGCCCGTTGCCGCCTTCGAGGCGGAGACCGAGTACGAGCCATGGCAGTCGCCGGAGCCCAGCTACCCGACGGAGATGGGGGGTTCCGTCGGAGACAGCGGCGCCACGGACGCCAGCCTTCCCGAGTCCGAGGTATCCGACGGGCCGGAACCCCGGGCCATGAGCTCCTCGGTCGCCGTGCGCGACCTGGAGGAGGAGGTGATGTGGCTGGGGGCCGACCCGGACCCGCTCCCGCCGGTTGAGCCGCTTCCCCAGCAGCGCGCCGAGTCCGCGCCCTGGCCGGCTGTGGACGCTGCACCACACCCGATGCAAGGGGTGCGGCCACCGCTGGCGATGACCGAGGATGAGCTGTCGCGGCTTGCCCAGGACGAGGGTTGGGACGAGAACGAGGTCGCCGCCATCCGCGCCATGATCACGCCGATCCCGTCCGGGCCGGTCGACCTGCCCGGTGCCGCGGAGCTCCACGAGGCAATGGCCGCCCTCGAGGCTGTCCCGGTCCGGACAGACCCGGCCTACGACGTGTCGCGGCAGTGGGCCAAGCCCGCTCCGGACGACCAGCCGCCGACGCGGCACGACGACTGGGCATTCGAGGCCGAGCCGGCTGCTCCCGCACCGAGGCCAGCACCCCTGCCACCAATCGACGTGGCCTCGACGCTTCGCCGCAGCGCGACCGACCCGAACTGGCTGCGGCGCCGGCAGGGACCTGCCGCAGAGGCCTATCGCAGGCTGCGACGCCTCTTCCCCGGTTGACGGAGGGTCAGTCCGCGCCCGGTTGCACGAGAAGCTTCGCTTCTGCATAATGGTTCGCGTGACACGAATGATTCACGACACGAGAAGTGTCGCCGCGGACCTGCTCGACGAGCTGGGCCCCATCATCGCCGGCGAGCGCGCGGCGTTCGCCCACCGTTGCCACACCCGTTCCATCAGCATGACCCACCTCCTCCTGATGACCCTCCTCGAGACGCACGGGTCCCTGCCGATGAGTCGCGTCGCCGAGCTGCTCGGATGTGGCCTGCCGGCGGCAACCGGGATCGTCTCCCGCATGGAGGAGCGCGGACTGGTCGATCGCCAGCATGACAACGAGGACCGACGCGTCGTCACGCTTCGCCTCACCGAGGAGGGCGCGGCCGAGATCCGCGAGCTCCAGCTCAGCCGTCGCGAGCGGATGGCAACGGCCCTCACCCACCTCTCCGACCCCGAGCGCGAACAGCTCCTGGGATCGGTCCGAGCTTTGCGCGCGGCATTCAACCGCGTGAATTCCCAAGGAGACAACGCGTGACAGCCACTTCAGCGCCGATGGACGCCCCGGTCCATGTCGATCCCCGCGCCAGGACCGAGATCCTGATCGCGATCCTCCTCGCCATGTTCCTCTCCGCCCTCGATCAGACGATCGTGGGGACGGCGCTGCCGACGATCATGACCCAGCTGCACGGCAACAACTTCTACACCTGGGTC
>DATJIJ010000041.1:0-11022 GCA_035493355.1 Candidatus Methylomirabilota bacterium | reverse complement strand
CGTCTTGGCCTGGGTAGCGTCGAACTTGATGAACTGGTCATCCTGGTGGCCGGGCATGCCGGGTGGCACCAGGCTGTAGGCGACCGTTCCGATCCCGGAGAAGATCGTCGCCAGCATCGTGTCCTTGTCCAGGGCCTCGTTGAAGGCCTTGCGCAGGAGCACGCTCTTGGTGAACGGACCATTCGGGTTCTTCAGGTCGAAGCCGAAGTACGCGATCGAGAGGACGTCGCCCTCGCGGATCTGTCCGCTGAGCACCGGGTCCTCCTTGACGCGGTTGACCTCGGCCCTCGGCACGCCCGTGACGTCCAGCTCATCTGCCTCGTAGGCAGCCAGGCTGGCGGTCGGGTCGTTGATCATGGCCAGGTCGATCTCCTTGATCGTGACCGGCTCGCCGTTCCACTCGGGGTTCGGGACCAGCACGATGTTGGAGTTGTGGCGCCATTCCTTGATCATCATCGGGCCGGAGCTGACATAGGTGTCGGCCTCGGCGTAGTCGAAGTCGGCCTTCTCCGGAGCGGAGTACCAGCCGGCCGCGATGTAGACGAAGTAGGAAGCGGCGCGCTTCAGGGTGACGACAAAGGTCTTGTCATCGGGGGCGGCCACGCCGAGCTGATCGAGATCCGCGTCGGTCATCGTGGTCGGGTCGAGCGCCTGAATCTCGCTCCAGCCGGCGACCGGCTCGAGGGAGTAGGAGTACGACGCCGCGATGCGCGGGTCGGCGAGGCGCTTGTAGCTGGTGACGAAGTCAGCAGCGATGATCGGCTCGCCATTGCTGTACTTGTGGTCGCCGAGGTGGAAGGTGATCTCCTTGCCATCCGCGGAGACGTCCCACGTGTCGGCCAGGCCGGGCACGACCTCAAGGTCGGCGTTGTAGTAGGCCAGTGGGAGGGTGATCGAGCGCAGGACCTGGATCGAGATGCTGTCGTCTGCCTGCGTCGGATCGAGGTGTGGGGGCTCCTGGCTCATGTTCACCCGGAGCACCTGGTCGGCTGCAGCGGCTGGGCTCCCGCTAGCGCCACTGCTGGAGCCGGGCTCCTGGCTGGTGGTGCTGCCCGGTGTGCAGGCTGCCAGGACGAGTCCTACGGCAACGATGCCACCCATGAACTTCTTGTAATACATAGACGTTGTTCCTTTCGCCTTAGCTGGCGTCAGTTGAGCAAGCCGCGCTTCGCGGCTGATCGGGCCGACCGCCATGAGCTCGAGTCATCGATGCTCGCGGTGACCGTCGCTACACGACTGTCGTTGCGATCTTCGCGGGTCCGACCTCCTCTCCTCCTTCGCATGCGTTTCCGCTGCCAAACAGGTCCATTCGTTGACCCCGCCTGCGACGGGCCGGGCGCAGCCCAGCGGCAGCCGCCATCGGCAAGGCCGGCCAATCATCATCCTTGGCGCAAGGCTGCGTCAAGAAACGATAACCGGTCACTTCTAATACCCGTCCCCGGTCCGCCGGGTTCAGGCGCGGTTCACGCGGCGTCCAGGACTATTCGACGAACTCCGAGAATGGCCCGGCGCGCGAGATGCGGGTCACGTCGTCGGCGGCCTTTGCCAGCGGGCCATGCGACTGGGGTGCGGGTGGGGGCCCGACCCGGGCAGCCAGCCACCAGGGCATCTCCCAGTCCGGCTCCTCGATCGGGATCTGCTGGAAGGTGGAGAGGTTGTGCTGCTGGATCGCCGTGGGGCGCTCCGAGTCCTGCGCCACCGCCACTGCGAAGATCATGAGCGACATCGCGGCGGCCGCCGGGGCGAGCCGGATCCAGCGCCACGCGGAGGCGAGCCGCATCCGAGGCGCGTCGGCCGCGAGGGCTCGCTCCCGCACCACCTCCCAGCTTCGCGGCGACGGGGATGCGTCAGCGATGCGAGCCCGCAGGGCGTTGCGCAGCTGCACGACCAGCGCACGGTCGAGGCCGACCTCGGTGCGGCACGCGGCGCACGACTGGAGGTGGGCGAGGTGCGGCTCCGAGCTGAGGTCGAGCTCCTCGCCGAAGCGGAAGCGCTCGAGCAGCTCGCGGCTGACCCTACGGCAGCTCATGGCCGACCAATGGCGCGTTGCCGAGCACCGGTGCGCGCCGCTCCGCGGGGAGCCGTGAGCGCAGCGTCTTGAGCGCGTAGTGGAGGCGGGACTTCATGGTTCCGACGCGGCAGCCGGCGATCTCGGCCGCCTGCGCGAGGGAGTAGCCGTGGAGGTAGTACAGGATGATCGCGGTCTGCTGCTTCGGCGGGAGGCTGTCGATCCCGCGCTGCAGGACCTCGATGATCTCGCGCGACTCCGCGACCTTCTCGGGTCGCTGGGTGAGGTCGGCGACCAGGTTGCTGATCAGCGCGGTCAGCGGCTCGGTGATCGCGCGCCGCCGCGCGATGCGGGTGTAGCAGAGGTTGGTGGTGACGCGCTGGAGCCAGGGCAGCGGCGACACGTCGCGGCGCAGCCGGGCCCGAACGCGGTAGGCCTTGACGAAGCAATCCTGCAGGATCTCCTCAGCCAGGAACGGGTCGCGTGTGATCGCCAGGGCCGTGGCGTACACGGGTCGCTGGTATGTATGGAAGAACTCCTCGAACGCATCGATGTCGCCCGATTGCATGCGTTCGACGAGGTCATCCGGCTGCGTCGTAGCCAATGGCACCCCTGGTGCGAAGAGCCGATTGACATTGATACTACGCCGCTCGTCGAGCGGGAGTTCAATCGAAGGCGTGGCGCAGGTCGGGCCGGCGTGCCGCGGCCGCCTCGTCGAGACGGCCGACGGGCGTGGTCAGCGGGGCGCGGCGCAACGCATCGGGATCCTCCCGGGCCTGCTCGGCGATGCCGTGCATGATCTCGACGAAGGCGTCGAGGGTCTCGAGCGACTCGGTCTCGGTCGGCTCGATCATCAGCGCCTCCTCCACGATCAACGGGAAGTAGATCGTGGGCGGGTGGATCCGGTGGTCCAGGATCGCCTTGGCGATGTCCAGGGTGCTGATCCCGTGCTCCCGCTTTTGGCGGCGTCCGGAGAAGACGACCTCATGCTTGCAGATGCGGTCGTACGGGAGGTCGAAGGCATCGGCCAGTCGCACCCGGAGGTAGTTGGCGGCCAGGACCGCATCATTGCTCACCTCGCGCAGGCCGTCGCCGCCGTTGCTGCGGATGTAGGTATACGCCCGAATGAACATGCCGAAGTTGCCGGTGAAGGCGCGCACCTTGCCGATGCTCGTCGGCCTGGCGCCCGCCTCCTCGAGGGCGAAGCGAGCCCCGGGGGTCGGGCGGCCGGCCCAGGCGTTGCGGCGAACCTCATCGGCGTCGCCCGCCACCAGCAGCGGCAGCGGGCTCGGCAGGAACGGGGCGAGGCGCTCGCTCACCCCGACCGGCCCGGCGCCGGGTCCACCACCGCCGTGCGGGGTCGAGAAGGTCTTGTGCAGGTTGAAGTGCATGACGTCGAAGCCGGCCTCGCCGGGACGGAAGCGCCCCAGGATCGCGTTCAGGTTGGCGCCATCCATGTAGGCGATTGCCCCGGCCTTCTGGACGGCCGCGATGACCTGGTCGATCTGGTCCTCGAAGATGCCGAGGGTCGATGGGTTGGTGATCATCAGGGCCGCGGTGTCCGGGCCAAGCGCCGCGCGAAGGGCCTCGAGGTCGATCCCGCCCCGTGGGTTCGACGGGATGGTGACGGCCGTGTAGCCGACCATCGTCGCGGTCGCCGGGTTCGTGCCGTGCGAGCTGTCCGGGACGAGGACCTTGGTGCGCTGTTCGCCCTCCCCGCGAGACCGATGGTAGGCCCGCGCCATGAGGAGCCCGGTCAACTCGCCGTGCGCCCCGGCGGCGGGCTGCAGGCTGATGGCTGCGAAGCCGCTGATCTCCTTGAGCAGCTCGGCCAGCAGCCACTCCAGCTCCAGGCTGCCCTGCGCCAGCGGATCGGGATCGAGCGGGTGGGAGTCGGCCAGTCCGGGTAGGCGCGCCGCCCATTCGTTGACCTTGGGGTTGTACTTCATGGTGCAGGAGCCAAGCGGGTAGAAGCCCAGTTCGATGGCGTGGTTCAGGTGGCTGAGCCGGTTGAAGTGGCGCAGCAGGTCGAGCTCCGCGACCTCGGGCAGTCGTGGCGCCGACGCGCGCGCGGCCGCCTCCGGGATCGCCGGCTGGTCGCCGGCAGCCGCGCGGGCTGCTGTCGACGGCAGCGGGTAGCGCACGGCCCGGCGGCCCGGTCGGGAGGCGTCGAAGATCAGCGGCTCGACGATCGTCAGCTTCTCCCCCGCCTCGGGCGAGGTGAAGGCTGCGCCGCGACCCGATGCGTCGCCGCTGGCGGGTCGTTCGAGGACGCTCATCGGGTCGACTCCAGGCCCGCGATGAGAGCGTCGATATCGGCGTCGGTGGTGAGTTCGGTGGCTGCCAGCAGGAGTGTGTCGGCCAGCTCCGGGTAGTCGCGCTCGAGTGGATAGCCGGCCACGATCCCCTGGTCCGCCAGCGCCGCGTGACGCCGGGCCGCGTCGGGAATCCGGATCGCCACCTCCGCGAAGTACGGCGCGCTGAAGCGCCGCTCGCCGAGGCCGGCGGATTCGATGGCGGCCGCTGCATGCCGCGCCTGGACGGCCGACAGGTCGGCCAGCTCGCGGAGACCCTCCGGACCGACCGCCGAGAGGAAGGTCGCCGCGGCGAGGGCGCAGAGGGCCTGGTTGGTGCAGATGTTGCTGGCCGCCTTCTCGCGGCGGATGTGCTGCTCGCGAGCCTGGAGGGTGAGGACATATCCCTTCCGGCCCTGCCCGTCGCGGGTCGCACCCACCAGCCGGCCAGGCATCTGCCGCACCGAGTCCATGCGCGCCGCCATGAGCCCCACGTATGGGCCGCCGTAGGAGGCCGGGATCCCGAGCGGCTGTCCCTCGGCCGCCACGATGTCGGCGCCATAGGAGCCGGGGGCGGCCAGAAGGGCGAGCGAGGTCGGCTCGACCACCGCGACCATCAGCGCGCCGGCAGCGTGGGCGGCGTCGGCCAGCTCCGCCATCGGCTCGATCCCGCCGAACATGTTCGGCTGCTGGGCGATGAGGCAGGCACAGTCGTCCGAGAGGAGGCCGGCCGCGACCGCGGGTGCAGTCAGGCCGGTCCCGCCCTCCGCGGTATCCGCTGCCACCTCCACGATCTCGATCCCCGGCCCGGCGCAATAGGTGGCGAGGACGTGCCGCACCTGCGGGTTCACGGCGGTCGAGATGGCGATCCGGTGGCGGCGGGTGAGGCGGCAGGCCATGAGGGCCGCCTCCGCGGTGGCCGTCGCCCCGTCGTAGTGCGAGGCGGTGGCGACCTCCATCCCGGTCAGCTCGCAGATGAGCGACTGGAACTCGTAGATGCTCTGGAGGGTCCCCTGGCTGACCTCCGGCTGGTATGGCGTGTACGACGTCGAGAACTCGGCCCGCCCGATCACCTCGCTCACCACCGAGGGCACCAGGTGCCGATAGACCCCCGCGCCGAGGAAGCTAACCTGGGGGATCCGATTCTGGCCGGCGAGACGGTTCAGCTCAGCGCGGACCTCCTGCTCGGCGAGCGGTGGCGGCAGCTCGAAGCGGGTCGCGCGGACGGCGGCGGGGATGTCGGCGAAGAGGTCGTCGACCGACCCGACCCCGATTGCCGCGAGCATCCGCTCGCGGTCGGCAGCGGTGTGCGGCGAGTAGGACATCAGCCGGCGGTGAGCTCCGCGTAGGCGGCCGCGTCGAGGAGCTGCTCCATCTCGGCGGCGTCGGAGAGCGTCACCTTCGCAATCCAGCCAGCGCCGAATGGGTCGGTGTTGAGGAGCTCGGGGCTGCCACGCAGCTCCTCGTTCACCTCCGCCACGTCACCGGACACCGGCGCGAAGAGGTCGCTCACCGCCTTCACGCTCTCGACGACGCCGAAGCTCGAGAACTGCGCGAGCGTCGCGCCGAGCTCGGGAAGCTCGACGTACACGATGTCGCCCAGCTCGTCGGCGGCGAAGCTGGTGATGCCGATGACGGCCATCGAGCCCTCGATCCGGACCCACTCGTGCTCACGGGAGTAGCGCCTGTCGTCAGGGAGGGTCGTGGACATCGGGCTCCTTCGGGGATCGATCGCCGGTCGCGGGTCAGGCGGCGTCCGGCTTTGGGCGTCGGTAGAACGGCAACTTTACCTGCTCGGCGGGGTGCGGGCGGTCGCGCACGAGCACCTCCACCTCGCCGCCGACCGCCGCCTGCGCGGCCGGCAGATAGGCCATCGCGATCCGCTCGCCGAGCGTCGGCGAGAGGGTCCCGCTCGTCACGATCCCCGCCTCCGAGCCATCGACGAGGACCGGGTAGCCGTGGCGGGCGATCGCGTCGTCGCGCATCGTCAGCCCGACGAGCTTCCGCGCCGGCCCGGTCTGCTGGACGGCGGCCAGCGCGGCGCGCCCGACGAACTCGCCCTTCTCCATCTTCACGACCCGGCCCAGGTTGGCCTCGTACGGGTTGACCGATCGGTCCAGCTCGTTGCCGTACAGCGGCATCCCCGCCTCGAGCCGCAGCGTGTCGCGGCTGCCGAGCCCGCATGGCTTGAGGCCGAGGTCGGCGCCGGTGGAGATCAGCGCCTCCCACAGCCGCTTTGCGCGACGCACGGAGCAGAAGAGCTCGAACCCATCCTCACCGGTGTAGCCGGTGCGGGCGATCAGGCACTCGGTGCCGGCCACCCTGCCGGGGATCGATCGATAGTTGCCGAGGGTGGCGAGGTCGGCGTCCGTCAGGCGCCCGAGCAGCTCGGCTGCCCGCGGGCCCTGCGGTGCGATCAGCGCCGTCTCCTCGGAGCGATCGGCGAGCGTCACGTCGAAGTCGCCATGGGCTCTGAGCGACTCGAGCTGCGCCAGGACCGCATCGTGGTTGGCCGCGTTGCAGACGATCAGGTAGCCGTCCTCGACGCGGTACACGATCACGTCGTCGATGATTCCGCCGTCGGCGGCACAGAGCATCGAGTACTGGGCCTGTCCCGGCTCCAGCAGCCCGGGATCGCTGACGACCGCGTAGCGCGCGAAGGCAAGCGCCTCGGGTCCGGAGAGGTGCATCTCGCCCATGTGGGACAGGTCGAAGAGGCCGACCGCACCGCGCACCGTGCGGTGCTCCTCCATGATCGAGGTGTACTGCACCGGCATGTCGTAGCCGGCGTACGCGACCATCCGAGCGCCGAGTGCCAGGTGGCTCGCATGCAACGGCGTCCGGCGGAGCGCGGGGGGAGCTTCGGTCACGAGGGCACCGGCCCGACGGCCAGCTCGGTCAGCTCACCACGCGCCGCGAGGATCTCGGCGGCACGGGCGACCACGGCACGCTCGGTGGCGTGGGTCATGATCCGCAGCGCCTCCTCGATCTCCACCCATCGAACCTCGTCGAACTCGTGGTCGTGGTCCTCCAGGCGGCCGCCGACGGGGTGCATCAGGAAGAAGTGGACCGTCTTGTGGAAGCGCGTTCGGCCGTGGACGAAGAAGTAGCTGATCGACTGGATCGGCTCCTCGATCTCCACCTGGAGGCCGGTCTCCTCGCTCGTCTCGCGCAGCGCGGTCTCGGGCAGCGTCTCGCCCGCGTCAGGCGTTCCCTTGGGGAGTGCCCAGAGCGGTGGCTGCCGGCGACGGACGAGCACGATCTCGAGACGGCCGCCTTCGGTGCGGTGGACGACTCCGCCGGCCGACGTTGCTCGGGCGGAACGCAGCGCGGGCACCCCCGCCGCTACGCGCGACGGGCGCGCGGAAGCCCGAGCGACAGGAGGGCGCGACGCGGGCTGACGCGGCCGACGCTGCCGACCGACGGGAAGCGGAAGCGACTCGTCGGAGAACGGAGGGCGGCCGTCGTCGCGCGTTGACGCGCGATCGGAGAGGCGGGGTAGATGAGCGCAGAGCTCCGCAGGCCGAGGCTTCGCTTGCGACCGGCGGCCCGTCGTGCGCCGAAGTCGATCGCGGGATGGGAGACGAACCGGGCCGTCAGACTCACGCGCATGGCTGGCATTGTACGCGGCCTCGCATCCGGCGCAAGCATTCGCCGCAGACGTTACCGCGGGCGGGCAAGAAGCTCCCGGTAGAGCGCGACCATGCTGGCGATCCGGACCGACCCGTCGAAGCGGTCCGCGCCGGCAAGCGCATCGTGGGCGAAGGCGGATCGGCGAGCCGGATCCAGGACCAGCGAGCGCAGGGCTGCAGCGAGCAGGCGGGGTTCCTCCCCCGCCGGGTTGCCCCCGACCACGAGGCCGTCGATTCCATCACGGACCGAATCGTTCACGCCCGGCCCGTCGATCGCCACGACAGGGAGCCCGAGTGCAAGCGCCTCCGCCAGGACGAGGCCCTGCGTCTCGGTGCGCGACGCGGAGGCCATGAGGTCCGCTCCCTTCGCCATCGAGAGGGCCGTGGCATGGGGCTGCTGGCCGGTGAAGTGGACGCGCCCGGCCAGGTCCGGCTCCCCCGCGCGCACCCGGAGCGGCGCCTCGGATGGTCCGCCGCCAACGACCTGCAGCCGGACGCCGGCCTGGTCCGCGGCTACCCCGGCGAATGCCTGCAGCACGATGTCCACGCTCTTCTCCGCTGCCAGCCGGCCGAGGGTGGTGACCACGAGCGCCTCGGGGGGCCAGCCCGCTGCCGGGCGTGGATCGATCGCGGGGAGCGCCGCCAGCGCGGCCACCTCGATTCCCGTCGGGATCATGCGAACGACCGGGCGCCGCAGCCTGCCCAGGCGGTCGCTGATCTCCGCGGCGAGCTCAGTGCCGGGCGCCACGATTGCCGCGCATCCCCGCCAGAAGCGCTGCAGGTACGCGTCCAGAAGGCCGGCCCCAGGAGCGCTGAGCGGGCCGAGGTAGTGGGAATAGTCGCCGAAGCGGGTGTGATGCGTGAAGACGAGGGGCGCGCCGCTCCGCCGCGCCAGCCGTCGCGCCATCACCCCCGAGGTGAATGGCGACTGGGCGTGGACGATCTGGGGGCGAAAGGCTGCCGCCTCCCTTAGCGCAGCGGACGGGCGCCGCCACGGCACCCGGTAGCCCGCGGGCGCCGGACCAGGGACCTGGAAGGATGGCAGCCACGCCGTTCGCGGCTCGGGCCCCATGGCCCCCGCGCTTCCCGGCTCCCGACCGGCTCGCGGCGCGGGCGCGACCAGCAGCACCTCGTGCCCGGCGGCCCCGAGCCCACGGGCCAGCGCCTCGGTCGCGACCGTGACCCCGGAGAGGTACGGCAGGTACGACTCCGCGAAGATCGCGATGCGGAGCGGCGGGCCAGCCCTGGTCATGTCGGGTCGGCCATGGCTCGCGCCGGGGCAAGGTCGCCCCGCTCGGGATCGCGGACGCCCGGCACGAAGAGGAGCACCCCCATCAGCACGGAGCCGAGCAGCCCGGCGACGATCATCGTCGGCCCCGGCCCGAGCAGGGCCGCCACCGGTCCGGTGAGCGCGAACGAGACCGGCACGAGGCCGGTCGAGACGAGCCAGTCGAGGCTCGACACCCGACCCAGCAGCTCCCTCGGCACGAGCGTCTGCATCAGCGTCGTCCAGATGATCTGCCCGACCTCGAAGAGGGCCGCGGTGCCGAAGCCGATGATGAAGGCCTGCCACAACGAGGTCATCAGGCCGTAGCCGGCGAACAGCGCGACGCCCGCCGACCAGACGAGATACATGATCGTGATCCGCCGCCGCGGCAGGCCCAGCTGGCCGATGGCGATCGCCGCCCCGATGGCGCCGACCCCGCTCACCGCGAAGATGGCGCCGAGCGCCTCCGGCCCCAGGTCGAGCCGGTTCTTCACCAGGAAGGGCAGCAGCACCTGCACGGGGCCGATGAAGACGAGGAGGCTGAACATGGCCGAGAGGAGCGTGGCCCAGCACCATGGGTTGCGGCGGACGAAGGCGAGCCCCTCACGGACCTCGGCGATCGTCTGACGCAGGCCGTGCCCCGCGACGTCGCGGGTGGGACGCGCCGAGATGAGCAGGATCGCCACCGAGGAGACGAGGAAGCTCGCCGCGTCGACGACGAACGCCACCCCCGGCCCCAGGCCGGCGACCGTGATCCCGCCAATGGCCGGGCCGATGAGTCGCACCATGAGCGGCCGGGCCATCCCCTGCAGCGCGTTCGCCTGGGGCAGCTGTTCCTCGCGGACCAGGTCGGGGACGATGGACGTGGAGGCCGGGTTGAAGAACGCGTCGCCCAGGCCCACGAACGCGATGAGCGCCACGACGTGCCACAGCTCGATCACGCCGGCGATCGAGAGGACGCCGAGGAGGCCGATGGCGGCGGCCCGCACGAGATCGGCGCCGATCATCATCCAGCGTCGGTCGTAGCGGTCCGAGAAGACTCCGCCAAGCAGGATGAAGAAGATGAGCGGCAGGGTCCAGGCCACGCCGACGATGGACAGCGCGGTCGGCACGTTGCTGATGTCGTAGACCTGCCATGCGAGCGCGACGCTGAAGAAGCCGTCGCCCAGCAGGGAGACCACCCAGCCCGCGGTGAGGAGCGCGAAGTCGCGCTCCCCCAGCGGCTCGAAGAGTCGAATTCGCCGCAACCGGGCGCGCAGGAAGGTCGGGAGCAGCGGCATCGGTCAGCCCCGAGTGGGGGTGGTTGGTGGGCGATACTGGATTCGAACCAGTGACCTCACGGATGTGAACCGTGCGCTCTAACCGGGCTGAGCCAATCGCCCACGTGGGGTTCGCAGTATACCGATGGCCTCTGAGCCCCTCAATCGCCGCCCGCCCTCAGCCGTGTCGCCAGGTCCGTGGCCGACAGACCGTGGATCGCGAAGCGCTTGGTGCGCGATCGTGCGCCCGCGATGAGAATGATCGAGGATCGCGGGATGCCCAGCGCCCGAGCGAGAAGACCCAAGACCGCGTCGTTCGCCTGGCCGTCCGCGGGTGGACGGGCCACACGGACCTGCAGCACGCCAAGCGCGTAGGGGCCAATTCGATCGGCATCGGCACGCGGCGTGACTCGCACGCTGAGCTGCGTGGAAGCCGCCACGCTACAGGCGGACGATGACGCGCAGCAGCAGCCCGAGCACGAGCATCGCGATGAGCGGCGCCCAGTCGAGGCCGCCGCTCGGCGGCACGACCCGGCGGATTGGCCCCAGGATCGGCTCGGTG
>DATJIJ010000040.1:0-5244 GCA_035493355.1 Candidatus Methylomirabilota bacterium | reverse complement strand
ACGCCTTCTTGCCCTTCGCCATGTGTCCCTCCCAATGGGTGTGGTTCCGACCCTCCGCCCTGAGTGCCGAGGGTATCAATACCACATGTACGAGGGGCGCAACACAAAAAACACCATACCTGGGGGCCCAATTCTCGACGGCGTGATACCCCCACACCGTATATCAGCACCACCCGTTGCGGAGACGTGAGGCCCTTCGACCGGCGGGCCCGTCGGAGAACTGCGCGAGATGTGCGCAAATCATGCGTGGCCACGCCGCCCGTAAGTGATGGATTTTTGGAGGTTAATCTCCACTCACAACTTTTTGCGCGATACCGGTCCAGAGGGCACTCAGACCGCGTCTGAAAAAACAGACACTTAGATATGGCCGGATCCGGTACGGCCCTTGCCTTTACGACGGCCGCCTATGCTACGCGTATACCGACACTACGTTCCTTCTGCCGTGTTACTGATGGTGGCTGCCGATATCCTCGTGATCGCGCTCGCGGTGGGCTCGGCGGAACAGCTCGGATACTGGAATCCCGACGGCGAGCTGTGGGCGAAGACCCTCATCGTGACCGGTGCCACGATGCTTGCGCTCTACCTTGCTGATCTCTACAGGCTCGACTTCCGGATCCGCCGCGTCGAGCTCGCTTCTCGACTGTTCCTGGCGCTGGCCGCCGGGGCGACGACGACTGCGGCCATCGGCTTTGCCCTCCCGATGGTCAGGCTCGGTCGTCTGGCGTTCCTCCACATCATCGGCGTGGTGACGCTCGGGTTCCTCGCCTCCCGGCTGGCCTGGGCCGCGCTCGGCGCTAAGCGCCGCCTCAACCATCGAGTGCTCGTCCTCGGTGTCGGGACCTCCGCGGCAGTGCTTCCGGAGCTGCAATTCAGCGCGACGCGCCCCTTCACCATTCTCGGATTCCTCGAGGACTCGCCCGACGGGGGGGATCGCGTCCCCCGTGGTTTCGAGCTGCTTGGCAAGACCAAGGACCTGCTCAGCCTGGCCGATGAGCTCAAGCCGGACCTCGTGCTGGTCGCCCTCACCGAGATGCGCCGCGCCCTGCCCGCCGAGGATCTCCTGGAGTGTCGTCTGCGAGGGATCAACGTCGAGGAGTGGCCCACCTTCTACGAGAAGCAGACCGGCAAGATCCTGGTGGCGAACCTGCGGCCGAGCTGGCTGATCTTCTCCGACGGCTTCGTCAAGACCGAGACGACGCGCATGGTGAAGCGTGCGATGGACATCGGGCTTTCGCTGATCGGCCTGGTGCTATCGCTCCCGATCATGCTCGTCGTGGGCGCCCTCGTGAAGCTCGATTCCCGCGGCCCCATGCTCTTCCGCCAGCAGCGGGTCGGTGAGCGCGGGCGCATCTTCGTCCTCAACAAATTCCGCTCGATGTCGGTCGATGCCGAGCGGAACGGCGCGGTGTGGGCCCAGCAGCGCGATCCGCGGGTCACGCGCATCGGCCGGTGGCTGCGACGCACGCGCCTGGACGAGCTGCCGCAGTTCTGGAACGTGCTGGTCGGTGATATGAGCTTCGTGGGGCCCCGGCCGGAGCGGCCGGAGTTCGTCAGCACGCTGCAGAAGCAGATTCCCTTCTACATGGGCCGCCACTCCGTGAAGCCCGGCATCACCGGCTGGGCCCAGGTGCGGCACCACTACGCGGCCTCTGTCGAAGATTCGATGGAGAAGCTACAGTACGATCTGTACTACATCAAGAATCTGTCCCCGCTGCTCGACCTGGTCATTCTGATGAGCACCCTCCAGGTGGTACTGTTCGCGAGGGGCTCCCGCTAGATTTCCCGCCGGACTTCCGGCGGCACCACCCGAACAAAAGAGGGCATTCAGGTCATGGAGTCGTGGTCGATCTTCGAGCGCATCGCCCGTGGCATGGTTCGCCGACGCAAGCGCCTGGCGTTGTTCACGGCCCTGGGAGCTCTCGTCGTCCTGTTGCCGCTGGCCTACGTCATTTCGAAGGAGCCGCCACGCTACCGCACCTCGGCGACCCTGCTGCTCGAGGCGCGGCCCGACCGGGTGCCGGTCTTCCAGGAGCTGTCTCCCATACGGCCGCTGCCGGTCCAGCTTGCCATCCTGAGCTCGCGGAGCCTCGCCGAGACCGTCGTCGAGAACCTGTCGAACACCGCGGTCCAGGAGCTGCTCGAGACCTCCTACCAGCTCGACCCGGTGCAGACGCTGGCCAATGCCTACATGCGCTGGCGCGGCATCGAGCCCCCGGCGCCGAACCCGTCGCGCGCCGCCCTCGCGGAGCTGCAGCGGGCCCGGGTGACGTTCCAGCCCTGGCCTGACAAGAGCGGCATCGTCACGCTGTCGGCAGAGGCCTCCCGGCCGCAGGTGTCCGTGGAGATCGTGAACACGTACATCGAGGCCCTCATGGCCCGCACGCGGACGTTCAATATCGACGACGCCCGCGTCTCGCGCGAGTTCCTCGAGCAGCAGCTGGCCGACGTGAAGCGGACGATGAACACCAGCGAGCAATCCCTGCAGGCCTTCGTGGCCTCCCGGGGTGGGATACGCCTTCCCGATCAGTCCCGCGCCGCCGCCGATCGGCTGGCGACCACCGAGGCGACGCTGGCCGAGATCGCGACCAGCCAGAAGATGCTGCAGACGCGACTCGACGCCCTCCGCGAGAAGGTCGATGGCCAGAAGCGGCTGGATCCGAAGTCGGCGGCCGCCGCGCTGCGGATGCCCTCGCCCGAGATCGAACGGATGCGCGCCCAGCTCACTCAGCTCGAGTCGTCGCTGCTGGATCTGCGCACCAAGTACACCGAGGAGCATCCGCGGATCCGGGTCGTCAAGGCGCGCATCGACGAGATCATGCACGCGCTGGGCGGGGCGCTGAAGGACAGCGTGCCGGCCAATCCGGCGGCGGCGGCGGTGCCACCGGCCGAGCGCGTGAACTTCTCCGAGCAGCTCATCGCGCTCGAAGCCACCTATCACTCGACGGCGGCCCGTGAGGAAGCGCTGCGCAAGCAGGCCGAGGCGCTCCGTCAGAGCCTGAAGGGTCTGTCGGGCGGCGAGGCCGAGTATGCTCGGCTCACGCGCGACGTCGAGAGCCAGCGCAGCCTGCACGCGCTCCTCTCCGACAAGCTGGCGGCTGCTCGCATCCGCGAGCAGGCCGAGATGAAGGTCGTCAAGGTCATCGACCCGGCATCACCGCCGATCCCGGTTGCCAACCCCAAGCGGCTGATGGTCCTGGCCGCGTCACTGGGCATGTCGCTCTTCCTCGGCGCCGGCGTGCCGGCTGCCGTGGAGTGGTTCCATCGCAAGATCGAGAACGAGGACGACGTCCAGGCCGCCACGGGCCTGCCGGTGCTGGCGCTGATCCCGCGGGTGCGCGCCGGCCAGGCGATCTTCGCCGGGACGGTGGCCGAGACCGGTGTCGGGCCCAGCGAGCAGCTGATGTTCACCGAGGCGTTCCGCTCGCTCCGGGTCGGGATCGAGCTCGGCACGCGCGGAGAACCGCTGCGCAGCCTGCTCGTCACCAGCGCATTCGCTGACGAGGGCAAGTCCACGGTGGTCGTCAACCTCGGCTTCGCTCTGAACGAGGCCGGCCGCCGGATCGTCATCGCCGACACCGACTTCCTCCGCCCCACCCTGCACCGGGTCATGAAGGTGCGCAGCAGCAAGGGGCTGGTGGAGACGCTCGAGTCCGAGACGCCGCTCGAGCCCAGCCTGGCCCCGGTCAGCGAGGGCCTGTGGCTCGCCCAGCGCGGCGAGTCCTTCCAGCCCAGCTCGCGCGGCATGCTGGGCGGTCCGCGGCTGCGTGACCTGATCAGCGAGATGAAGACCCGCGCCGACTTCGTCATCTGCGACTCGTCGCCGGTCCTGCTCGTTCCGGACAACCTGTTGCTGGCCGGTGCGGTTGACGGTGTGATCCTGGTGGCCAAGGCCAGCTCGACGGGCTTCCGCGATCTGGCCCGCGCGAAGACCCTGCTGGAAGGTGCCGGAGCCCGTATCCTCGGCGTGGTGCTGAACCAGGTGCCGGCACAGTCGCTGAAGAACTACTACCGCCGCTACTACGAGTCCTACGTCAAGAAGGTCCGCAAGAAGTAACGGGCCAGCCGACTAGGCGGGCAGCAGCCAGTCCCGGAGGGCGGCCCGCTCGTTCACCGCTCGCAGCTCGTCGTGCACGCGACGGTCGCCACGCCAGAGTCCCCAGGCGTGGCGACCGTAGCGCGCCAGCAGATCAACCCACCGCACCGGATAGTAGAGATAGATCCAGGCCGTGTCCGGTGAGGTCCGATAGATGCGCGCCATGGACGCGCGCGTCGGATAGAACGTCTGCCGCAGCACCGCCATCTTCGCGCCGAGGCGCCGGGCCGTCCACAGCTCGGCCATCGACGGCGACACCGAGGCCGCGTCGCTCTCGGCGTTGAAGACGCAGGTACGCGCCCACGCCAGTACCTCCTCGCTGAAGCCGGACGGCTTCAGGGCCTCGATGTGCGCGAGAGGGATGTCAGCGGCCAGGAGCTCCCGGACGAGGCGCAACGTGAGATAGACGTAGCGGCCGATGCCCCACTGACGCGCCCGCCCGATCAGCGCCGGCCAGTCGATCGACGCGCAGTGGTGACGCACAACCTGCAGGACGTCCCAGCAGGCGCGCAACCCCAGGCGGAACTGGTGGTCGAAGGAGGTGTGCAGGCAGAGGTGCAGGAGCAGGTCTTCCGGGCACAGCGCCAGGGCCGCGACGCCCGCGACGCGGACCCGGACCGCGCGACGCCAGATCCCGTCGACATCGACCGCGAACGGCATCGTGGGCCGGGCGATCGTCCAGTGCAGGTCGATCCGCAGCGCGCCCGGCTTGCCGAGCGGCCGCACGTGATGATGCTGCTCGTAATCGACGACCTCGAGAGGGTCGTGCTGGGGCGTGTAGCCGAGCTGAGCCAGCAGGCTCCCGGCGATCGCGAGGTGCTCGCGATGGACCATGAGGTCGAGGTCGCCCATGGTGCGCAGCGCCGCGTTGCCGTAGACGACGTAGCCCAGGTGCGCGCCCTTGAGCAGGATGACCGGAATGGCGTGAGTCTCGAACAGCGCCAGGATCTCGGCCAGCTCCCGACCGATCCGCAGGCTCTGGGCGGCCGCCCGCATCGCCTCCTGGCGCAGGTGCTCGATCGCCGCCGGCGGAAGGGTCGGGGCCGAAGCCCGTGTGCTCAGGCAGTGATAGAGCAGCGGCGTGATCCCGTTCTCGGCCGCCTGCCGCACGATCTCGGCCGTCTCTGGACCTGTGAGGGGCGGGGCCCCCC
>DATJIJ010000039.1:0-12982 GCA_035493355.1 Candidatus Methylomirabilota bacterium | reverse complement strand
GCATCCAGGGCGCCCGCCACGGCCGCCTGTGCGGCGAGATCCGGCCCATCGATCGCGTAGTTATCATCGCTCGCTGCCTCGAGTGCACCACGGGCGGCGGTCGGCCAATCCCCCAGGAACTCTGCCACGTGGGCATCGCCGAGCTCCAGGGTGGCCGTCCCCAGCTTGCTGTCGAGTAGCGCACCAGCCGCCCTGGCGATCTCCAACTGCCTGTTGGCTTCGTCGCGATTCCCATGCAGCGCGGCCGTTATGGCGCGGTACACCGCGAAGCCAATCCGCGTGAAGGCCTCGAGCTCCTCCGCCTCCTCGAGCGCCGCGATCTCCTTGTCCCAGGCGCCCCATTCCCCGGCACGCAGCGAGGCGGATGCGAGCAGCATCAGGAACTGCTGCACGAATGAGATGGTCCCAAGCCGAACTGCCAGCTCGTAACCTTCTCGCTCCAGCGCGTAGACGTCGGTGATGCTGTCGGCGGCGCTGATGCCGAGCAGGTTGTTGCGCGCACGCAGCGACGGGGACGACAGGCCATATCGGTCGGCCTCGCCGGCGGCCCCGCGCAGCAGCGCGGCGGCTTCGGTTCGGCGACCGATGTTCATCAGGGCCGTGCCCTTGTTGATCAGCGCCTCCACGACGGGCCGCACCACGGCGCGGTCACGAGCCAGCGTCAGCGATCGATCCGCGGTGGCGACCGCCTCGTCGGAGCGGCCGGTCATCATGTAGACCCGCGAAAGCTCCGCGAGGAGCGACGAGTACTCCGCGGACTCGGCCAGGTCGATCCCTTCTGCCAGCGCCTCTTCGAAGATCGTGACCGCTTGTCCCTCGAGCTTGGCGGTCGTGTGATGACGACCCATCCAGGTGGCGGCTCGAATCACGCCGGGCAGGTCCTCCAGGCTGCGGTACAGGTCTCGCGCCGACCGGGCATGCTCGATCGCCTTGGTCAGGTCGTAGTGCTCGCCGGACTCGGTGGCTTGCAGGTAGAGGGCTGCCTTCTCGACTGGGTCTGGCGTGATCGCAATCGCCTGCTCCAGGTAGCCGACCGCATGCCGATGCGAATGGAGCGATGCGGCGCGCTCGGCCGCGGCGTGAAGCGAGATCCGTGCCTGCGCGGCCAGGGCATCGGCCTCTTCACCGGCCCGCGACGCCTGGTAGGCGGCAAAGTAATGGCTCGCCAGCACTCCCACCGCGTCTTCCTCGCCGAGCCCCTCCAGGTAACGAGCGGCGGCGAGATGCCGAGTCCGGCGATCGCCTCGGGCGAGCGAGGCGTAGGCGACTTCGCGCACGACGGCCTGCACGAACTGGTACTGGCCTCGCTCCGGTGAACGCGGGTCGGCATCGACCGTGAGCATCTGGCTGCGAACCAGCCGCTCGAGCGAATCGGCGAGCGCGGCCGGCTCCTTGCCGCTCACGGCCGAGAGGGCATCGACGGTGAAGCTCTGTCCCAGGACCGCTGCATCCTGCAGCACTGAGCGGTCTTCGGGTTTCGCGGCGTCGAGGCGTGAGGCGATGAGTGCCTGGAGCGTCTCCGCCACGCCGAGCGAGCCGATATCGCCGACGAGGCGGTATCGGCCGTCCTCGGGAACCAGCAGCTCCTTGTCGAGGAGCATCCGCACCGTCTCGACCGCGTAGAGCGGGATTCCCTCGGCGCGTCCCACGATCTGCCGCACCGCGGTCGCAGGAAGGCCGGGGACCATCCCCTCGAGCATCTTCCCAATGTCGGCATCGCCGAGCGGCTCGAGATGCAGCCGGGTGACGCTGCGCACGCTGCTTCCCCAGTCGGGGCGGCGATCCAGGAGCTCGGGCCGGGCCAGGGCCACGACGAAGATCGGCTCGGTGCGTGCCCACGTGAGCAGGTTCTCGATGAAGTCCAGCATCCCCTGGTCGGCCCAGTGCAGATCGGTGAAGACCATCAACATCGGTTGCTGCTGCGCCATCCGCACGAAGAAGGTGCGCCAGGCGGCGAAGAGCTCCTCTCGCCCCTCGGCCGGCAGCTCCTCGACGCCGAGCAGCCCGGTCAGGCGCGGCAGGATCCAGCGCCGCTCGTTGGCGTCGGGCACGAACAGCTCGAGGCTCGCGTTCAGCGCCGCCCGGATCGTCTCCTCGTCGGCCCCCTCGCCGATCCCGGCGCGGCTCTTCACCATCTCGCCCAGCGCCCAGTAGCTGATGCCGTCGCCATAGGACGGGGATCGGCCCTCGTGCCAGAAGGCGTTCTCGACCAGGCCGTCGAGGTACTTCTTGAGCTCCCACGCCAGCCTGGACTTGCCGATGCCGGCCTCGCCGATGACGGTGATCAGGCGGGACTTGCGCTCCCTGGCCGTCGCATCGAACTGGTCCTTCAGGAGGCGCAGCTCGTCGTCACGTCCCACGAACGGCGGCTCGAGCAGCTCGCGTCGCCCCGATCCGCCACGCATGGCGACCACGGTGATCGCGCGCCAGGCGGGGATCGGCAGCGCCTTTCCCTTGAGCGTCTGCTCCCCGGCCTCCTCGAAGGAGATGGCGGTGGACGCAGCGCGCATCGTCGCCTCGCCGACCAGCACCGTGCCTGGCGCCGCGGCCGACTGGAGGCGGCTGGCGGTGTTGACCATGTCGCCGGCCACGATCCCCTGGTTGGTGGCGCCGATCGTCACGGCGGCTTCCCCGGTGAAGACCCCGGCCCGTGCCTGGATCGGGTGCGCCTCGTCGCCGAGCGCCGGCACGGCACCGACCAGCTCGAGCGCTGTCCTGACCGCACGCTCCGCGTCGTCCTCGTGGGCGGTAGGGGCGCCCCAGACGGCCATCACCGCATCGCCGATGAACTTCTCCACCGTCCCGCCATGCCGCTCGATGACGCCACGAGCGAGGTCGAAGTATCCGGTCAGCAGCTCGCGGGTCTCCTCCGCATCCCGTCCTTCGGCGAAGGTCGTGAAGCCGACCAGGTCGGCGAAGAGGACCGAGACCAGCCGCCTCTCGGCGCTCGCTTCCGAAGGGGCCGCTGCGGGGGCGGCGGTACTGACGGGCGCGGCCATCCCCTGCATCGCGGAGCCACATTCGCCGCAGAACTTGACGCTCGCCGGGTTGAGCGTGCCGCAGTTCGCGCAGGCGATGCCGAGGCCCTTGCCGCACTCCGCGCAGAACTTGCGGCCAGCCTCGTTTGGCGTACCGCAGTTGGCGCAGACGACCGGCGCATTGTCCATGGGGTGAGACCTTACCGAATGGCCGCCCTTGTGGGAAGTGGCCCCTCGCTCATGAGCGCTCCGTCAGCGCTCCTCGAGGCCGTCGAAGATCGAGGTCTCGTGGAGGTCGGGGGCGACGCCGAGGTGCGGCCAGCGGGTCAGGACGAAGCTCTCCGGGGAGAGGATGCGGAACGCGAGGTCGTCCGGCAGCTCGAGCAGCCAGCCGAAGTCCTGGCGCTGCGTCCGGTGGCACTCCATCGCCGAGCGCTTGGCAGGGGCCCAGGCGCTGACGTCAACGAGCGTCGTGATCTCCGCCTCTGGCACGCCGAAGGCCTCCTCCTCGGCGTTCTCGCCCTCCGGCTTGGCTGGCTCGTCGCTCGGCTTCGAGTCTGCATCGGCCTCGGCGTCGAAGTCCCACGGCAGCTTGATGCCGCGCTCCTTCATCTCCTGCATCACCGAGGTCCATCGGTCCCGATTGAACGCGACCTCGTAGAACTTGTCGACCGCGAAGGCCAGTCCCGCCTCGGGGAAGCGCGACGAGTCCGCGGCCGCCTGCATCGCGGCCACGGCAACCCGATGCGCATTGATGTGGTCCGGGTGGCCGTAGTTGCCGTTCGCGTCGTAGGTCAGGATCACTGCCGGCTGCGCCGCGCGAATGACCGCGACCAGGCGCCCCGTTGCCTCGTCGAGGTCCGCCTGCCAGAAGGCGTCGGCGTGCTTGTTCGCCTCGGAATCCATCATCCCGCTGTCGCGGTAGCCGAGCCGATGCACGTTCAGCTGCCCCGGGCCGGCGCCGCGCAGGTTGGCGACCGCGCAGTCCAGCTCCGCGGCGCGGATCTCGCGCATCCGCGGACGCGCCTCGTCGGGATCGAGCGACGGGTCGTGGACCTCGCCCTCCTCGCCGCCGGTGCAGACGACCAGGTCCACCCGTCGTCCCTCCGCGACCGAGCGGGCGATCAGGCCGCCGGTGGCGAAGCACTCGTCGTCGGGATGGGCGTGGACGAGGAGGAGGCCAGCGGGTCGGGTCACGTGCCGGCCGCCCGGTGCTCCTCGCACTCGCACAGCTCGCGGAGCTTCGTGTAGGTGAAGAGCCCGGTGTCATGGCCGTCGGCCCAGATGGGCGCCAGGGCGTATCGGCCGATCCATTTCACCCGCTCCATGGTCGTCTGCTGCTCGGTGAAGACCATGTCCAGCGTCACGATGCCCGGCAGGTTCCCCTCCCCCGAGCAGAGGGCGCAGGGACAGGCGCGGCGGAGCGCCGGCCAGCGCCACTCGCCCAGGTGGCCGTCATCCCAGCGAATCCGCATCAGGCGTGCGGTGTCGTCGAGCTCCACCGCGATCGGGTTGATGATCTGCTGCATCACGGCACCCAGGTCTGGATCACGCCCAGCCACTCGGCGCCGAACGAGGCGCCGTTGCTCGTGAGCGCGGCCGGTGCCTTGCCGTCCACCAGGTCCCAGACGTAGAGGTCCTGCCGCACGCCGCCGCCCACGAGGCGGCCAAGGGTGAAGACGATCTCGTTGTTCGAGCCCGCCCAGCGGACGTGGCTGACGAGCCCGGCGATCTTGACCGATGCCTGCGGGATGTCGTCCAGGTCGACCAGAGTGAGGGTGCTCGTCCCCGATGCCTCACTGACGTCGACCCGCCTCCGCTGGTCGGGCGACCAGAGGGTGGGCTGCTTCGCGACAGAGGTGTAGGCGCCGGTGGCCGGATCGACGCGGTAGGCGGAAGGAGCGCCCAGGATCCAGGCAACCACGTAGCCGTCCACCGTGACGTACATCCGGACGATGCCGCCGTTGTCGGCGAACTGCGCCTCCTTCAGGGCGGGGTCCGCGATGATCTCGGGGTGGGGGTAGGTGATCGTGTTGAGGATCTCCGTCGCCCCGCTGGCGAAGTCGATGCTCAGCACCTCCGCCCGGTCATTCGTCCCGGCGCGCACGATTCGGATCCCATACAGCATCGTCGAGTCGTCGGCAAAGACGAGCGCGTCCACCGGGTCCGTGAGCGTGCGCGCGTCCTTCCCCGCCTCGATCGCGATCGCTCGCCCGGCGACGATCCCTGCGCCGATGCGCCCGTCGGGGGCCCAGGCGTACTTGCCAACCCCGCTCGAGCTCTCGAGGAGGACCGTCGGGTCGGCGGTGGTCGAGAAGTCGCGACGCGACAGGCGGATTGGCGACGAGGCCGTGGCGCGACCCAGGTAGGTCATCTCGAGCGCACCGAAGGCTGGCTCCGGGGTCGGGGTTGGCGCGACCGACGGGATGACGCTCGCCGAAGCCGGTGCCTCGCTCGCGCTCGCTGCGATCGATGCCGGCGCCGATGCCTCGGCCGATGGCGACGGGCTCGGGAGGCCGGCAACGCCATCGGGCCCGATGAAGATCAGGGCCAGCAGCACCACCACGATCCCGGAGAGGGCCAGCAGCAGCCCGATCAGCCAGGGCACCGCCTGCTCGGCGGTCGTCGGGCGGCGTCGATCGCCGTCGCGCTTCGGGTCCCAGTCGTCATCGCCCGATCCGAGCGAGGTCGTCGGCGGGGCTGACTCGGCCTCCGGGACGGGCACTTCGCCCCCGCTGCCCGGCTCGGGCTGCGGCTCGGGGGGTTGCTCGGGTTCAGGCTCTGGCTCCGGCTCGGGCGGTGGCTCGGGCTCTGGCTCCGGGACGTACTCCGGCTCGGGCTCGGGCTCCGGGACGTAGGGCGACCGCTCGACCGGCTCCTGCCAGCGAGGACGCCACGGCTCTGGCGGCTCGGCGTCCGGCTCGCGGGGAATGTCGCGCTCCGGCCAGCGGGGGCCTTCGTCGAAGCCGCTCATCCGCGGCCTCTCCTGCTGGTCACCAGTCGCACGATTTGATCATACCGAACGCCTACCACCACGATCCCCACCACCACCAGGGCCGTGCCGATCACGAGCCGCGTGTCGAGGACCTCGTTCAGGAAGACGACGCCGAGCGTGACCCCTACCACCGGGAAGAGGTAGGTGACCATGCTGGCGACCGTGGCGTCCAGGTTGGCGATGAGGAAGTAGAGGAGGACGAAGGCGAGGAACGAGCCGAGCAGCCCGAGCCACAGGATGGCGATGATGCTGTCGGCCTGGGACGGCGGCGCGGGGTTCGCGCCACTCAGCAGCGTGAAGATCCAGATGTAGATCGCCCCGAAGGTGAGGTTGCCGGCGGCCACCACGTTGCGCGGGGTGCCGTGCACCATCGCCTTCGAGACCGATGCCCCGCCCGCGTAGGAGATCGCCGCCACGGTGACCGCGGCCACGCCGAAGAGGGCGAGCGGATCGCCGCGCAGGGCGAACTCGCGCGAGGCAAGGAGGGCCGCGCCGGCGAAGCCCGTCACGAGGCCGATGGTGCGAATCAGCGTCACCGACTCCGTGTGCAGGATGAGGCCGGCGAGGATGAGGCTGAAGATCGGGGTCAGCGAGTTGAGGACCGCGGCCGTCCCCGAGTCGATGTACTGCTCCCCCCAGGTGATCAGGAAGAACGGCAGGGCCGTGGCGATCATCCCCAGAGCGGCCATGGGAAGCCACTCGCGCACGGTGCGTGGCAGCTTCTCCCCGGTGAGGCGGACGTAGAGGAGCATTGCGATGGCGCCGAGGCTGATGCGATACGCAACGAGCGTGGCCGGGTCCATCTCCTCGACCCCGATCTTGATCCAGAGGAATGAGGAGCCCCAGATGAGCCCGAGTAAGATGAAGGCAGCCGGAACCAGCCAGGGTCGTTGGGCCATCGGCGAAGGGTAGCGGGAAGGAAGGTGCCATGCCGAAGCATCGCGTGGCCGCCTGCCAGATCGATCCGAAGCTCGGCGAGGTCGAGGCGAATCTCGATCGGATCGGGCGCGCCGTGGCCGAGGCCGCCGCCGCCGGGGCTGTGCTCGCCGTCCTCCCCGAGGCCGCCGTCACCGGGTACGCCTTCGGCTCCCTCGAGGAGGCCCGCCCCGTCGCGCGACGCGCGGGCGCCATTGCCTTCGAGGTGCTGGCGGGCCTGGCCGAGGTCCATCGGATGACGGTCATCTGCGGCACGCTGGAGGCCCAGGGCGACGAGGTCTTCAACGCCGCGCTGGTCGCCACCGCCGATGGCCGGCGCTACACCTACCGCAAGATGCATCTTCCCTACCTGGGGGTCGATCGCTTCACCACGCCCGGACCCGATTCCCCCAGCGTCTTCGACGCCGGCGGTCTCCGCATCGGGGTCCTGATCTGCTACGACCTGCGCTTCCCTGAGGCGGCGCGGATGTGCGCGCTGGATGGCGCCGACCTCATCGCCCTGCCCACCAACTGGCCGGTGGGGGTGGACTTCCACCCCGGGATCTTCGCCCCGTCGCGGGCGGCCGAGAACCATTGCTACCTGCTGGCCTGCGACCGGGTCGGGACGGAGCGCGGGACGACCTTCATCGGCCGATCCGTGCTGATCGACTACGACGGGCATCCCGTGGCCACCGCCAGTGACACCGAGGAGGAGCTCCTGCTCGGTGAGATCGATCCGGAAGAGGCGAGGCGGACCCACGTGCGCCGTCGCCCCGGGGAGCACGAGTGGGACACCATGGCCGATCGTCGGCCGGGGCTGTATCGGCGCCTGCTGGAGCCCGCGGTCGACCGCGAGCGGTCACCCAGCTCCAATCTCTTCTCCGGGGACGTCGACTAGTCCGAGGCGGCCCACATGACGAAGCCGCAGACGAAGATCCCCGACACGAGGCCGACGAACGCGGCCGTGCCGTCCGGGCCGTTCCCCAGGCGGGTGGGCGCGATGATGTTGATCACCTGCAGCCCGACGATCATGTAGAAGAGCCAGCCGACGCTCAGGATGGCGGCGATGATCGCCTTGGTTCGTCGCGTGAAGGTCACGGGCGCATCGTAACAAACAGCCGATAAGCCAGGGGTAATCGGCAGGTGAAGCCGAGTGAGCATCGTGTGCGTGTGGCGCGAGACGATGTTGTCGATGCCTTTGGCCGTGAGCTGCAAACGGCGCGCTCCGCGGCAGGATTGTCGCAGCGGGAGGTAGCGAAGCGGCTTGGGCGTAGCCAGTCTGCCATCAGTCGCCTCGAGAGCGGGCTGACCTCCCCGAACCTGCGCATCATGGCGCGCGTCGCACGTGCGGTGGGACACCGGCTATCGGTCCGGCTCTTCCCTGCCGACGGAATCCGATTGCGCGACTCTGGACAATTGGTGCTGGCCGAGGAAATCCGGGCAGCAGCCCATCGCTCCTGGCAGGTTCGCCTGGAGGTCCCGGTTGCTCCCCCGCCCGACCGTCGCGCCGCCGACATGGTCCTCACTGGCTCGGACGAGGCGGTCCTTATTGAGATCGAGCGCGCCCCGCGGGATTTCCAGGCTCAACTGCGCGCGGCTCAGCTGAAGCGGGTTGCTCTGGCGGAGCGTCTGGGTCGGAGGGTCGTCCTGGTGCTCGCGGTGCCTGACACGACTTCTGGACGGCGGGCGATCGCGCCACACGCCGCGATAGTTCGCAGCTCCTTCCCGGTCAGCTCTCGAGCAGCCTGGGCATCGGTGAGGTCAGGGCAGCCACTGACCGGAGACGCGTTGCTCTGGGTCCGCCGCCGAACCAGAGCGACATCGGTCCATGCGGTTGCTGCATCACATGACGCCGTTAGACAGCCTCGCGCGCGATCCGATGCACGGGCGTGCATGAAACCTCGCCAGGGCAAGGGTTCGCGCGCGTTTTGATGCGCGAGGCGCATCAACCCAGCAGACGCGCTGCCTCAGTCCTCGCCGCGGCCCGTCTCCTCGCGGATGGTGTTGACGATCCCCGAATCGGCCAGCGTGGTGACGTCGCCCAGGGGCCGCTGCTCCGCGATGTCGCGCAGGAGGCGCCGCATGATCTTGCCGGAGCGGGTCTTCGGCAGGTCCGGGGTGAACATGATCTGCTTCGGCCGCGCCAGCTTGCCGATGACGTCGGCAACGTGCTCGCGCAGGGCGGAGGCGAGCTCCTCCGACGGTTCGTGGCCGTGGCGCAGGATCACGTAGCAGAAGATCGCCTGGCCGGTGATCGGGTCGGTTCGGCCGACGACCGCCGCCTCGGCCACCGCTGGGTGTGAGACGAGCGCCGACTCCACCTCGGTCGTAGAGATGCGATGGCCCGAGATGTTCATCACATCGTCGACGCGGCCGAGGAGCCAGTAGTAGCCCTCGTCGTCGCGCTTGCAGCCGTCGCCCGCGAAGTAACGGCCCGGGTAGCGCGACCAGTAGGTCTGCACGTAGCGGTCGTGGTCGCCGTAGATGCCGCGCAGCATCGCCGGCCACGGACGCTCCAGCACGAGGTAACCGCCACCGCCCAGCGGGACGGAGTTGCCGGCCTCGTCGACCACGGCGGCCTTGATGCCGGGGAACGGGAAGGTGGCGCTGCCCGGTTTGGTGACCGTGATCCCCGGCAGCGGCGTGATCAGGATCATGCCGGTCTCGGTCTGCCACCAGGTGTCGACCACCGGGCAGCGCTCGCCACCGATGTACTTCCAGTACCAGGCCCACGCCTCGGGGTTGATCGGCTCACCCACCGAGCCGAGGAGCCGCAGGGAGCTGAGATCATCGGCGGCGAAGACGTCATGCCCGTACTTCATCAGGGCCCGGATGGCGGTGGGGGCGGTGTACAGGATCGAGGCGTGGTAGCGGGCCGCGATCTGGGCCCATCGGTCCTTCTCCGGGAAGTCGATGGCACCCTCGTAGATGATCCCGGTCGTCGCATTGGCGAGCGGCCCGTACACGATGTACGAATGGCCGGTGACCCAGCCGATGTCGGCCATGCACCAGTACACGTCGTCGGGCTTGATGTCGAAGATGAGCCGATGGGTGGCCGCGGTCCCGACCAGGTACCCCGCGGTGGTGTGCATGATCCCCTTCGGCTTGGCCGTCGTGCCGGAGGTGTAGAGCAGGTAGAGGAGGTCCTCGGAGTCCATCGGCTCCGGTTCTGCCGTCGTTGGCTGGTCGGCGGTCAGCTCGTGCCACCAGTGGTCGCGTCCCTCCTGCCAGGCCACCTCGTCGCCGGTCCGCTTGACCACGACACAGTGCTGGACCGATGGACTGCGCCCCATGGCGTCGTCCGCGTTGACCTTCAGCGGCACGGTCGCGCCCTTCCGATAGCCACCGTCGGCGGTGATCACCACGGTGCACTTCGCGTCGTCGATGCGGCCGGCGAGCGCGTCCGCCGAGAAACCCCCGAAGACGACGCTATGTGGGGCACCGATTCGCGCGCAGGCAAGCATCGCGACCGGGAGCTCAGGGATCATCGGCATGTAGATCGCGACCCGGTCGCCCTTCTGCACGCCCAGCGCGCGGAGGGCGTTCGCCATCCGGCAGGTCTCGTCCAGGAGGTCCTGGTAGGTCAGCGTGCGCCGGTCGCCCGGCTCGCCCTCCCAGTAGTACGCGACCTTGCCACCCATGCCGTTCGCGACGTGGCGGTCGAGGCAGTTGACGCTGATGTTGAGCCTGCCGCCGACGAACCACTTCGCGTACGGAAGCTGCCAGTCGAGGAGCTCCGTCCACGGCTCCATCCAGTCGATCCGCTTCGCCTCGTCCGTCCAGAAGTCCCTGAATCCCTCCTCGGTCGCGGTCCGCGTGTAGATCTCTGGGTCGGCGGCGGTGGCGTTTCTGATGAATTCGGGGGACGGCGGGAAGGTCCGCTCCTCGCGCAGCAGGTTCTCGATGGTGGCCTCGAGGTGCTCGTGCCCGGGGTGACTGTCGCCGTGCTCGTCTCGTCCCTCGTCGGCCATGGCCGGATTCTAGCCGTGGCGGGTGGCGCGAACGAAGAGGATGCCGTCGTTCTCGAGCAGTTCACCGGTGCGGATCGCTTGCCAGATGTCGCTCGAACTGGCGGGCAATGTCTGGCCAATCAATGTCGCGAACGGGGCGAGCCGCGCCTTGGTCGCCCGTGTGTCGGGAACTGCGATCACCAACCGAATCGGCCGTTCTTCCCGGGCGGCCAGGGCGTCGCGTTTGAGCTGCGCTGATCGGAGCTGCGCCTGGAAGTCCACCAGTGCCCGCTCGATCTCGACGTGGATGACCTCTCGCGGGCTGGTCAGCAGGAGGTCGGCTGCGCGTGCCTCGCCGATCGCGATCGGGACCTCGAGCCTGGCCCGCCAACGCGCGTGGGCCGCCGCGGTGATTACCTGGGCGAGGGCCATCTGGCCCGAGTCTCGGAGGCGGACGGTCGCCACCGGGTAGAGACGCCAGCCGAGCTCATGTCCGCAGGCAGCCGCCAGCCGGCATCGGGCCTGCAACGAGGCATCCCCAATCCCACGCTCGACCAAGCTGGCCTGCTGTTGGGTCATGCGCGCGAGGGACGCCATCTCGGATTGACTGAGACCCGCGTTCATGCGTGCGATCCGCAGTTCACGACCAAAGGTGCTCGCGAGGTACCTGGCCCGAGAAAGCCCCTTTGACGCAGCCTTCGACTTGAAGGAATCCACCCCAGGATGATCGCTCGGGTCGCGTACGAGGGAGTTATCGGCTCGTTACTAGTGTCACTTGTGTATGGACGCGTGACCCGTCACTCGGGGCCGAAAAACGGTCCCGATACAAGGGTGGCTAGTGCCATGACACGCGAATCGGACGAATCGGGCCTGAAACGGACCGATTTGTGCCGATACACAAGCCCCACTTGTACGCGCACTAGCGCGCCTCCGGAACCCGCTCCGGGACGAGGGAGACGAGGACGGCGGCTCCCAGGTACGAGACCGCCATCAGCGTGAACGCCACCGGATACCCCCAGGTGGCGGCCACGTTCCCGATCACGAACGCCCAGAACGCCCCAATCCCGAAGGCACAGGTGAAATAGACGCTGAACGCGACGTCGCGCGTCGGCCCCGAAGCTCGGTCTGCTAGGAAGGCCTGCAGCACGGGCGACTCCGAGAAGACGGCGGTCCCGAACGGCAGCAGCAGCGGCACCAGCAGGACGAGGTTCGAGCCGGCCGCGAGGAAGGCCAAGACCCCAAGGGCGGAGAGGACGTAGTAGACGACCAGCGTCCGCCGCCGGCCGAAGTGATCGGAGAGCCAGCCGGCGAGGAGCGGCCCGACGACTGCTCCCACCAGCAGCAGGGCATAGAGGACGGCGGTGGTCCCTTCCGAGATATGCAGCGGGCCGCGCAGGTAGAGGAGCATGAACGGCGCCACGATGTCCAGGCCGCGGCCTCCGGCGGCGATCAGCGATGCGCCCAGGATGAGCCGCAGGTCTCGGCGGCCGAGCACGGAGCCGATCTGCCCTCGCACCGAGCCGGCATCGCGCACGCGCGCGCGGTAGGCGGCTCCGTCCTCGCGCACGCGCCACAGGATCAGCGAGCCGGTGAGCAAGGCAGGCACGCCGAAGAGCGCCAGGGTCGTCTGCCAGCCAACCGAGCCGATCAACGCCAGCCCGACGAATGGCACGAGCACGGTGCCCACGTTCCCGCCGCTGATGTGGGCGCTGATCGCGAAGCCGCGGCGCTCCGGCGGGTAGATGTCGGAGAGGATTGCGTTCCCGACCGGGTGCTGCGGGCTCGAGCCGATGCGCGCCGCGGAGATCGCAGCTAGCAGCTGCCCGAGCGAATGGGTCAGCCCCGAAGCGAGGAGGCCGGCGGCGAAGATGAGCTGTCCCCCGCCAAGGAGCACCGGGCGAGCCACCCATCGGGTCAGGAAGCCGTACAGCAGCTGCATCGAGCCGCCAACGGCGGTGGTGACTGCAATGAAGAGGCCGATGTCCCGCGGGTTCAAGGCGAACTGCACGATCACGATCGGGTAGATCAGCGGCATCAGCGCGGATTGGGCGTGGATGACCGCGTGCGACAGGGCAAGAAGCGCGAGGGTCAGCCCGGGCCGGGCGCGCGGGACGACGGTCAAGCGGGCACCACGACCTGGCCCT
>DATJIJ010000038.1:0-13139 GCA_035493355.1 Candidatus Methylomirabilota bacterium | reverse complement strand
TTTGGTGTCTGCGGCAGCCGCGACGACCGGAGCGAGAGGTTCACCTGGCTCACACATGACCTGGCGCCGCACCGCCCCGTGGGTGATCCTGATCACCCTGCTGCTGGCGATCTTCATCGACCTCCCCCGACAGACGCTCGGCTTGACGTGGCTGCCCTCGAACGTCCTGGGGCGCGAGGTCAAGACGGTTCTCGGCCTGGATCTCCAGGGCGGGATCCGGGTGACGTTGGGCGTGCAGGGGCAGCCCGGCCAGGTGATCACCGACGAGCAGGTCGAGACCGCACGCAACATCATCGAGCGCCGCGTCGGCGGCATTGGCGTCTCCGAGCCCCAGGTGCGCACCGAGGTCAGCGGAGATGGGCAGCGCCATATCGTCGTCGAGGTGCCAGGGGTCAAGAACCCTGACCAGGTCCGCAGCCTCGTCGGATCGACCGGCCAGCTGCAGTTCATCGATCCGAAGGGGCAGGCCCTGACGGTCGACCAGGACGTGCGGGCGCTCATCGCGGATGGGACCCTCGGGGTCCTCTTCGACGGCAGCTCGATCGATCCGGGGAGCGTCAACCCCGCCACCCAGAACGCCAACGTGGGGGTCGAGTTCGTCCTCCGCAGCCCCGCGTCCGAGATCTGGTGCCAGTTCACGACGGCGAACACGCAGAAGCCGGGGCCGATCGCCCTCGACGGGCGGATCATCACGACGCCGACGATCCAGACGTCGATCTGTGGCGGCCAGACGATCATCACGGTTGGTCCCGCCAACCAGGCGAACGAGGTCGAGCGCACGAACCTCTACAACACGCTCCGCTTCGGCGCGCTGCCGGTCTCGCTCAGCGAACAGGGTGTCGAGACCGTGGCGCCGACCCTGGGTGCCGACTTCCTGGCCCAGGCCCTCATCGCCGGAGCGATCGGCCTGAGCCTTGTCCTCCTCTTCATGATTGCCTACTACCGGCTTCCGGGCGTCCTGGCCGCAGGGGCGCTGATCTTCTACACGCTCGTCAGCTACGCGGTCTTCCGCCTGATCGGCGTGACGCTCACGCTGGCGGGTGTCGCCGCCTTCATCCTCTCCATCGGCATGGCCGTGGACGCCAACATCCTCATATTCGAGCGGATGAAGGAGGAGATCCGGCTTGGCAAGACGCTTGGGCCGGCGATCGAGGCGGGCTTCAACCGGGCCTGGTCGAGCATCCTCGACTCGAACGTCAGCTCACTGCTGGTCGCCTCCTGGCTCTACTGGCAGGGGACCACGGTCGTGCGCGGCTTCGCGCTGGTCCTGATCATCGGCGTACTGATCTCGATGTTCAGCGCCGTGACCGTCACCCGCACCGTGCTGCGGATGGTGGTGCGCACCGAGTGGGGCCGGCGCCTCGAGCTCTACCACGTGGAGCGCTGAGGCCATGTATGACATCGTCGGCAAACGCAACTGGTACTTCGCCTTCAGCGCGCTGATCACCATCCCCGGGCTCATCTTCATCCTGCTGGGTGGCCTGAAGCCATCGGTCGACTACACCGGCGGGACGGTGTGGCAGGTCCGGTACGCCAGCGTTCCGACCGCCGCCGAGGTCCACGCCGCCCTCCTCGAGCTCGGACATCCCGAGGCGATCGTGCGCGACGCGGGCAACGGCTTCCTCGAGATTCGGACGAAGCCGATCGGCCTCCTGCCGGCAGCGACGCCCGTCCCGACCCCGGTCCCGACTCCAACCCCCTCGCCACTCGCATCGGGCGTCACCCCCGAGCCGTCGCCGAGCCCGACACCCAGCCCGAGCCCGACTCCCGAGCCGAGTGGCTCGGTATCGCCGACGCCGTCGCCGAGCGCCTCGCCGAGCCCCACCCCCGCGCCGCTGATTCCCGGCACTCCCTTCGACACGCTGGAGAAGCAGCTGATCGCGCGGTTCGGCGAGGGCACGCCGCGCAACACGCTCACGGTCGGGCCGACCGTGGGATCGGAGCTCATCCGGACCTCGATCGTGCTGATCGTGATCGGCGAGCTCTTCATCCTCGGTTACCTGTGGCTTCGCTTCGGGTTCCGCTATGGCACCGCCGCGATCGTCGCGCTGCTCCACGACGTGGTCGTGGTCGTCGGCATCTTCGCGATGCTCGGCTACTTCTTCGGCCTCGAGTTCGACGCCCTGTTCGTGACCGCCCTCCTGACGATCATCGGCTTCTCGGTGCACGACACGATCGTCGTCTTCGACCGGATCCGGGAGAACCGGGTGCGGCACGCCGGCGAGCCATTCGGGGCGATCGTCAACCACTCGATCCTCCAGACCCTGGGCCGCTCGATCAACACCAGCCTCACCGTGGTGGTGACCCTGACCGCCCTGCTGCTGCTCGGGCCGGCCACGATCCGGACCTTCGCCCTGGCGCTGCTGATCGGCGTGATCAGCGGGACCTATTCCTCGATCTTCAACGCCAGCCAGCTGCTGGCCGCCTGGTACGAGTGGGACTCGAACCGCAAGGCCAAGGCCCTCGCCCTCGCTCGAAAGGGGCGTCCAGCCGCTCGCTGAGCCGGCCGATAACCGACCGATACGTCCGGGATAAGCGGCACCGGGCTACCATGGCCGGGTGATCCTGCCTCGCCTCGAATGGCTGCTCCCGGAGCCGTTTCCGGACCCGCCGCCCTTCGCCGGCTTCGGCCGACCGCTGGCCACCCTCCTGGCCCGTCGCGGCTTCCGTGACGACGAGCAGCTCGGCCGCTTCCTGCACGCCGGTGATGCGTCGCTCCACGACGTCTCACTGATGGCCGACGCCGATGTCGCCCTCGCGCGCATCGATCGCGCGATCGACGCCGGGGAGAAGATCGCGATCTGGGGCGATTACGACGCCGACGGGATGACCGCGGTGGTGGTCTGGGTGCTCGCCCTGCGCGCCCTGGGGGTCGAGGCGATGCGGCACGTGCCGTCGCGGCTGGCCGAGGGCTACGGCCTCTCCATGAGTGGCCTGCAACGCCTGGCGTCCGCCGGCGTGACACTCCTCATCACCTGTGACTGTGGCGTGACGAACGCAATCGAGGTGGAGCAGGCGCGCGACCTCGGAATGGAGGTCGTCGTAACCGACCACCACCTCCCCTCGGGCCCGTTGCCGCGGGCCGTTGCCGTTGTCGACCCCCATCGCCCCGATTGCGCCTACCCCGATCCAGACCTCACCGGGGCGGGCATCGCGTTCAAGCTCGCATCCGCCCTGCTGGCGCGTCGCGGGCGGGCGGCCGCCGACCTCGCCGCCGTCGCCGCCATCGGGACGATCGCCGACATGGCGCCGATGACGGGGGAGAGCCGCGCCATCGTCCGGCTCGGCCTCGACGAGCTCGCTGTCACCTCGCGGCCGGGGCTGCGCGCCCTCCTCGCCCGTTCGTCCGAGTCGCCCGCCCAGCCGAGCGCGCGGGACCTCGCGTTCGGTGTCGCGCCGCGGATCAACTCCGCCGGGCGGATCGCCGACTGCGAGCTGGCGATGTCGCTCCTCCTCGAAGAGGATCCCGATGAGGCGGAGCGCATCTCGGACGCATTGGAGGCGGTGCATGCAGAGCGACGCACCCTCACCACTGCGACCATCGAGGCCGCCGTGGCGATGGCGGCTGCCCAGGCAGGCGACGGACCACTCGCCATTCGTGGCGACGGCTGGGCGCCGGGCGTGCTGGGGCTCGTCGCGAACCGCCTTGTCGAGTCACTTGGCAGGCCGGTGGCAGTCGCCGCGCGGGTGGACGATGAGCTGCGGGGATCGGTCCGCGCCCCCGCCGACTTCCATGTCGCCCTCGCGCTCGAAGCTTGTGCCCCGCTGCTCCTCAAGCGCGGCGGCCATCCGGCTGCCGGTGGGTTCAGCGTCCGCGCCTCCGACTGGGACGCTTTCGCGGCGGCCTTTTCAGCTCTCCCGCGTCCCTTCCCGCCGGAGCCCGGCAAGGCCGCCGAGCGCGCCACCGCGCTGACCATCGACCTCGTCCTGCCGGCCGTGCATCTGGGCTGGCCACTGGCCGAGGAGATCGCGCAGCTCGCGCCGTTCGGTCCGGGCCACGTCGAGCCGCTGCTTGCGGTGACCGGGCTCCAGGTCGCCGAGGCGCGACGGGTCGGCGCCACCGGAGATCACCTTGCGCTGCGGATGCGCCGCGGGCCGGAGGTCTTCGACGCGATCGCCTTCGGGATGCCCGCCGACCGGCCGCTCCCCGAGCCGGGTGCGCTCGTCGACCTGGTGGGGACCCTCGAACGGGATGTCTTCCAGGGCCTGCCGCGCCTGCGGATCCGCGTTGTCGACTATGCCGATGCCGGCGCCAGCCCGCTCGCGGCCCGGCGGGTCGCGGCGACCGTCGCCGTCCCCGTGGGGGCAGCGGCGCCACTCGAGCCGACCCCCGCCTGATGAGCGATCGTCCCGACCCGCTGGATCGTCTCCGTGCCCGGATCGAGCGCCTCGGTGCGCCGCTCTGCCTCGGGATCGACCCGCATCCCGACGCGCTCCCCGATGAGCTATCCCGCGACGTGGCGGGGATCGAGACCTTCGCGCGCGGACTCGTCGAGGCGGCCTCTGAGCTGGCGGTGGCGATCAAGGTCAACGTCGCGTTCTTCGAGGCCTTCGGCTCTGCCGGCTGGGCTGCCCTCGAGCGCCTGGTGGCCGACGTCCCACGGGATCAGTTCCTGGTGCTCGACGCGAAGCGCGGCGACATGGGCTACACCGCTGAGCGCTACGCCACGTCTCTCTTCGGCGTGCTTGGGGCCGACGCCGTGACCCTCTCGCCGTACCTCGGCGAAGACTCGATCGAGCCGTTCCTCGAGTACCCGGGTCGGGTCGTCTACCTCGTCACCCGGACCACGAATCCAAGTGCCGGAACATTGCAGGACCTGCCGGTCGGGAGCACGCCGCTCCACGAGCACGTCGCCACCTGGGCGGCGAGTCGGTGGACCGATGGCCGCGTCGGGCTGGTGGTCGGCGCGACCGCGCCGGCGGAGCTGGCCCATGTCCGACGCCTCGTCCCGACGCTCGGCTTCCTGGTTCCCGGTGTCGGCGCGCAGGACGGGGATCTCGCGGCAGCCCTTGCGTATTGCCATGGCACCGCAGCGCCGGGAATCGTGAGCATCTCTCGCGGCATCGCCGGTGCCTCGCGTGCCGACGGGTGGCGCGCGGCCGTTGCCGAGGCGGCCCAATCCTGGCTCGGCCGCATGCAGGAGGCCGGTGCTACACTGCCGGCCTAGCGCCGTGCCAACGGGCACGCGAGGCACGCCGCCAACGAGGAACCGCCAAGCACATGGGACCCATCGGTTGGCCTGAGCTCATCATCCTGCTCGTCGTCGTGCTGATCGTCTTCGGCCCGGGCAAGCTGCCGGACATCGGGAACGCCATCGGTCGCGGGGTGCGCGAGTTCCGGAAGGCGTCGAACGACCTCGAGAGCTCGATCCGTGGCGAGCCGAGCAAGGCCGCCCCGCCGTCGGAGCCTGCTGCGACGGACGACAAGCCCCAGGCCTGACCCCACTCCCCGGGTCGGAAGCGGTGGGGGAGGCGCTGACCTGCAGATGAGGCACCCGTGATCGACGAAGGCCCGACGATGAGCCTCATCGAGCATCTTGAGGAGCTGCGCCGGCGGCTGATCATCGTCGTCATCTCCATCGTCGTCGCGGCCGTCATCGGCTTCATCTTCTCCGGCTCCGTGCTCGACCTGCTCCGGGTTCCCCTGCCGAGCGACTACGACACGATCTACTTCACCGGACCCGCCGATGCGTTTGGGGTCCAGGTCAAGATCGCCGGGTTCCTCGGCATCGCGCTGGCCATGCCGATGATCCTCTTCCACGTCTGGCGCTTCGTGACGCCCGGCCTCACGAAGCGCGAGCGGCGCTTCATCTGGCCGGTGATGGTGGCCGCGATCCTCCTCTTCGCGCTCGGGATCGTGGTCGGCTACGCGATCATTCCGTATGCGCTGCGCTTCCTGCTGGGCTTTGCCCGGCCGGGGCTGGCGCCGCTGCTGACGATCGATGGCTACGTCGGCTTCGTGACGACCATGCTGCTCGCCTTCGGGATCGTGCTCGAGTTTCCGATCGTGCTGGTCGGCCTCGCCCGGGTGGGGATCCTGAGCTACAACAAGCTCGCGGCCCAACGGAGGCTGGCGATCGTGGCGATCACCGTCTTCGCCATCGTCATCACGCCAGGTGGCGACCCGATCTCACCAATCATCCTCGGCAGCGTCATGTACCTCCTGTTCGAAGGATCGCTGTTCGTCATCCGCCTGATCCGGCGCTAGGCCGATGACCGGCGCGGGGCGGGTCCTGCTGCTCACCCATCCGGCCATGGCGGGACACCTCGCACCCGGCCACCCCGAGCGTCCCGAGCGAGCGGACGCGGTCGCCTCGGGTGTCGCCGATGGTGCCACCACCGCTGGAGCAAGCCTCGAGCGACCTACGGTCGAGCCTGCCGATGCCGCCGCCATCGAGCGGGTGCATCCCGCCGCGTACGTCGAGCTGCTCGACGATGCGGCGCGGCTGGGAGGAGGCTGGATCGATGCCGACACCTACATCGGTCCGGCATCGATGGCGGCCGCTCGGCTCGCGGCCGGCGCGACGGTCCAGGCCGCGGTGGCGGTTGCCCGCGGCGAGGCCGAAGTCGCCTTTGCCGTCGTGCGGCCGCCCGGCCATCACGCCCGTCGGGAGCGTGCCTCGGGCTTCTGTCTGTTCAACAACGTCGCGGTGGCGGTGATGGCGTTGCGGACGGCAGGGCTCGCCCGGCGGATTGCGATCGTGGATTGGGACGTGCATCACGGCGATGGGACGCAGGCGATCTTCGACGCCGATCCGGACCTCTGCTACGCCTCGACCCACCAGTCGCCGCTCTATCCCGGGACGGGCGGGGCCGAGGAGCGCGGCAGCGGCCCTGGCGTCGGCACGAAGCACAACGTGCCGCTCCCTCCGGGAAGTGGCGACCCGGAATTCATCGCGGCGTGGCAGACGGAGCTGCTGCCCGCGATCGAGGCGTTCGGACCGGAGGCGATCCTGGTATCGGCCGGCTACGACGCGCATCGCGACGATCCACTGGCCGAGCTCGAGGTCACGTCGGACGGCTACCGCAGCGTGGCCGAGTCGATCGGAGGGCTGGCGCGCACCGGGGGCCTCCCAGGCGTCGCGCTGACCCTGGAGGGCGGATACGACCTCGCGGCGCTGCGTGCGAGTGCCTCGGCAACCGTGGCCGGATTGCTGGCCGGCCTCTCGGGTCGCGAGGCTGGCTGAGGCTATACTCGATCTCGATCCCGGCGACGAGGAGGGCGCATGGCACGAGCAGCAGGTCCCGCCGCCCCGGCCACCGTCCCGCGGACCAGTCCCGAGGTGGCCGGCCGCGCAACGCGCGCAGCCGGCGATGGGCACGTAGTCGTCATCAGCGGGCTGTCCGGCGCCGGCAAGAGCCAGGCCAGCAAGCTGTTCGAGGACCTGGGCTACTACTGCGTCGACAACCTGCCGCCGGACCTCCTGGATCGCTTCCTCGCCCTCCGGGACGAGGACCCCGCGCGCTACCGCAACGTGGCCCTCGTGCTTGACATCCGCGCTGGCGACCCGGCACCGGCGATCGAGGCGGCACGCGCTGCGCTCGCAGAGCGAGGCGTGCCGATGCAGATCCTCTACCTCGAGGCCAGCGACGCGGTCCTGGTCAGCCGCTTCAGCGAGACTCGCCACCGCCACCCGCTCCAGACCCGAAGCGGCGTACAGGCCGGGATCCTCCTCGAGCGAGAGCGTCTCGCCCGAGCGCGCGAGCTGGCGGACGAGGTCATCGACACCAGCGGCCTCTCGATCGGTCAGCTCAAGGAGCAGCTCTTCCGTCACGTGCCGCGCGACAGCGCCGCCGATGAGCTGCTGATCGACATCCTGACCTTCGGCTTCAAATTCGGGATCCCGATCGACGCGGATCTCGTCTTCGACGTGCGCTTCCTGACCAATCCCTATTACGTGCCCGACCTCAAGCCGCTCTCCGGCCTCCAGACGCCCGTGCGCGACTACGTCCTGGGACAGCCGGCAGCCGGCAGGTTCATCGACCTGGTAGTCGAGCTGCTCGAGCTGACGGTGCCCGCATATCGGTCCGAGGGGAAGACCCGCCTGACCGTCGCGCTCGGCTGCACCGGGGGTTACCACCGCTCCATCGCGCTCGCCGAGGAGCTGGCCGCGCGGCTGGGAGGGATCGGCGGCGTCTCGGTCGCGGTCTTCCATCGGGAGCTGGAGCGATGAAGGGACCTCGTCTGCCTCGCTGGCTGTACCCGGGGATGCACCTGAAGCGCTGGCTGCTGGTCCTCTTCTTCGGGATCACCGTCCTGGGTCTGGGCGCCGCGATCTTCATCGTCGACTGGTATCGCCGGTTGCCGAATGACTCGTTCATCCTCGTCCTCACCGGCGCGGGGCTCGATCGGCCGATTCGGGCGGTCCTCGTCGCCCTCGGCGGGATCCTGCTCACCTCGGTTGGAGTCTGGGGACTGATGCGGAGCATCGTCTCGCCGTTCGTGACGCGCGGCGATTCCGTCCTCGAGGTGCTCTATACGAAGCGTTACCTGGCCCGTGGCCCCCGGATCGTGGCGATCGGCGGCGGGACGGGGCTGTCCACCCTGCTCCGTGGCCTGAAGGGGTACTCCGCGAATATCACGGCTATCGTCACGATGGCCGACGACGGCGGGAGCAGCGGCCGCCTCCGCCAGCAGCTCGGGATCGCGCCCCCGGGCGACATCCGCAACTGCATCGCCGCCCTCGCCGATGCCGAGCCGCTCATGACGCAGCTGATGCAGTACCGATTCCCGCCGGGCTCCGGCCTCGACGACCATGCCTTCGGCAACCTCTTCATCGCCGCCATGACCGCGGTAACGGGCGACTTCGACGAGGCGGTGCGCGAGTCGAACCGGGTCCTGGCGGTGCGAGGGCAGGTGCTCCCGGCCACCAGCGTGCCGCTGACCCTCGAGGCGACCCTCGAATCTGGCCGTCACCTGCGCGGGCAGGCCTCGATCAGCTCCGCGAGTGAGCCGATCGCGACCGTCTCGATCCAGCCACCCGACGTGCGGGCCAATCCGGAGGCGATCGAGCGAATCCTCGAGGCGGACCTGGTGGTGGTGGGCCCCGGCAGCCTCTACTCCAGCGTCCTCCCGAACCTGCTGATCAGCGACATCCGCGACGCGGTCGGCGCCGCCAACGGGATCCGGGCGTACGTCTGCAACGTGGCGACCCAGCCCGGCGAGACGGGCTTCTACTCGGCGGGCCAGCACCTCGAGGCGCTGATCGAGCACGTCGGGGACGGCCTCTTCGACTACGTCCTGCTGAATGACAACCATGACGCGCGGCGCCCCGAGGGGTGGCTGGGGCAGCCGGTGCAAGTGGACGTGCGGCGCCTCGAGAGCTTCGAGGTCACGATCGTCGAGGAGGACCTTGTCGACGTGAACAACGCGCATCACCACGATCCCGCCAAGCTGGCAGCGGCGCTGATGCGGATCCAGCAGCAGGATCGCGCCGAGCGGCCACGCCAGCGGCGGACGGTCTCGCAGCCGACCGCGTCCGCCGGCTGACCCGCCCACCACATGCTGGTCGCCAGCGAGCTGCGGGGAGAGCTCGCCCGCATCCGTCCCGCTCGCGCCTGCTGCCGGCGTGCCGAGCTCGTCGGCCTACTGCAATCGGCCGGCGCGCGCGGTGATGTCCGGACGCTCGACCACGCCACCGCCCGCATCGCGGTCCAGCTGGCGGCTTCGATCGGGGTCGGCGCCACCCCGCCGCGAACCGCGTCGGCAGCGGCAGGCACGCCGGGCCGCCATCACCTGTGGGTCGCGGTCGAGGGCGGGCAGCCCGCCTCGTGGGAGGCGGTGACCGCCAAGGCCTGTGACCGTCGCGCCTTCCTTCGTGGACTCCTCCTCAGCGCCGGCTCCGTGAGCGGTGGCCCCGGGGGTCCGCACGTCGAATTCGTCCTGCGCGACCGCAAGCGCGCGATCGAGCTTCAGCGCCTGCTCGAGGCGAACGAGGTGCACGGGGCACGGATGGAGCGTCGTGGCCGGCAGGTGGTCTATCTGAAGGGCCACGAGGAGATCGCTGGGCTGCTGCGCCTGATCGGCGCGAATCGCGCCCTCCTCGACTTCGAGACGAGCCGGGTCAGCCGGGACGTCCGGAATCGGCTCAACCGCCTCCTCAACGCAGAGGAGGCGAACCTGGCGCGCACGGTGCGCGCAGCGGACCGGCAGCTCCAGGCGATCGGCAGGCTGGAGGCCGACGGCGAGCTCGAGCGACTGGCCGATGGCCTGCGCGAGGCCGCTGCGCAACGACGCCGCCAGCCCGATGCCGATCTCGATACGCTTGCGTCCAGCCTCGGCATCAGCCGCTCGGCGATGAACCATCGGCTCCGACGCCTCGTCGAGCTGGCTGCCGAGGCGGCCGGTGCACGGCGGACCCGAGCCCTCAGGAGCTGATGTGAACCGATCACGGCCACCGCTCATCGCCGGTAACTGGAAGATGAATCCCGCCGCAAGCGCGGATGCGGTCCGTCTGGCAGCTGGGGTCCGCGACGCCGTCTCGGGGCTTGCGGCGAGGACGGTCATCTGCCCGCCCACGATCTGGCTCACCGCCGTGGCGTCCGCGCTCGGCGGGGGATCGACCGAGCCGGGGCAGCTGGGCATCGGTGCGCAGACGATGCGGGCCGAGGAGTCCGGCGCGTACACCGGCGAGACCTCGCCACTCATGCTTGCCGAGGTGGCGCAATACGTGATCGTCGGACACTCGGAGAGGCGCCAGTACGACAACGAGACAGATGCCGCCGTCGCCGCCAAGGTCGCTTCGGCCGCCGCCCACGGGCTTGTGCCGATCGCCGCGATCGGGGAGCGGGCGGAGGAACGGGCGGCGGGCATGACCGCCCTCGTCATCGAGCGGCAGCTGCGCGCCGCGATCTCGCTCCTGCCCGCCATCGCCGGCAGCCGCCTCGTGATCGCCTACGAGCCGGTCTGGGCGATCGGGACCGGGGACGCCGCCTCCGGCGAGGATGCGCAGGCGGCCGCGGCGCAGATTCGCGCCATCCTCGCCGAGTCCGACCCGGTCGGAGCCGACGAGGTGCCGATCCTCTACGGCGGCAGCTGTACCCCGGACAATGCCGCGGAGTTCTTCGCCGAGCCTGACGTGGATGGGGCGCTGGTCGGCGGCGCGTCGCTGAACCCCGAGGGCTTCGCGCGGATCGTGGAGCTGGCCGTCGAGGCGTGCGGGTGAGCGAGGGCGCCGGCCGCCCGAAGCCCGTCGTGCTCTGCGTGCTGGACGGCTTCGGCCTCTCGGACGACCCGGCGCGGAACGCCCTGATGGCAGCGCGGATGCCGACCTGGGAGCGCCTCAGCACTGAGTGGCCGACGTGTCGCCTCGAGGCATCCGGGGAGGCGGTCGGGCTGCCGCCGGGCCAGATGGGCAACTCGGAGGTCGGGCACCTCAACCTCGGCGCCGGCTTCCGCGTGCTCCAGGATCTGCCGCGGGTAACCGCCGCGATTGCGGACGGCAGCTTCTTCGAGAACGCGGCCCTGCTCGCGGCCGCGCGGCACGCGCTCGATCACGGGACGAGGGTGCACCTGCTGGGCCTCATCGGCCCCGGAGGCGTGCATGCGGTCGACGAGCACATCCTGGCAATGGTGGATCTCGCAGCGCAGATCGGCCTCCCGCCTGGGCGCCTGCTTCTCCACGCCTTCACCGATGGCCGCGACACGGCTCCACGCTCGGCCATCGAGTTCCTGCCGGCGCTGGAGGGCCGGATCGCAGGGCGGGCGACCATCGCGACGGTGAGCGGGCGCTTCTACGCGATGGACCGGGACGGTCGCTGGGACCGCATCGCATCGGCCTGGGAGGCGATCGTCCACGGCCAGGGCGAGCCAGCCGCCACCGCGAGCGAGGCGATCGAGCGCGCCTACCAGCGTGGCGAGAGCGACGAGTTCATCAAGCCCACCGTGGTGGCCGGCTACTCGGCAATGGGGGACCGCGACTCGGTGGTGCACCTCAATTTCCGCGCCGACCGCGCCCGCCAGCTGACCCGCGCGCTGGCCCTGGACTCGTTCGACGCCTTCGATCGCGGGGACCGGCCCGAGGGGCTGTTCGTCGCCACGCTGACCGAGTACCAGGATCCAGGCGAGCTGCCGGTCGCGGTCGCCTTCCCGCCGGTCAACATCGATTCACTGGCTGCCCTCCTCTCGCGGCTCGGGATGCGACAGCTCCACGTGGCCGAGACGGAGAAGTACGCGCACGTCACCTATTTCTTCAACGGCGGCGTCGAGGACGTGTTCCCCGGCGAGGAGCGAGTCCTCGTGCCGTCGCGGCGCGACATCCCGACCTACGACCTCGCCCCGGAGATGAGCGCCGAGCCGATTACGGAGCAGGTCGTAGCCGGCATCGGGTCCGGCCGGTTCGACTTCATCCTGGTCAACTACGCCAACCCCGACATGGTGGCCCACACCGGGGTTTGGGACGCCGCGGTGCTGGCGGCCGAGTACGTCGACGGCTGTCTCGCCAGGCTCCTCGCCGCCACCAAGGCCGCTGGCGGGGCACTCCTGATCACCGCCGATCACGGCAACATCGAGGAGATGCGCGATCCGGCCGGCGCGCCGCAGACCAAGCACACCACCGCTCCGGTGCCGTTCGTGCTCGTCGCGCCGGGAATGGAGGCGGCGCGGCTTCGGGATGGCAGCCTGGCGGACGTGGCGCCGACGCTCTGCGCCCTGCTCGGGATCACTGCTCCATCGTCGATGACCGGGCACAGCCTGATCGTCGACTAGCCGCTCCGAACCGGCCGCAGCGACCCTCTGATACACTCCCCGGCCATGAGTCCACTTGTCGTCGCCCAGGGAATCCTGGCCGTCGCCCTCATCGCCGCGATCCTGCTCCAGCAGCGTGGAACCGGCCTTGGCGGTGCCTTCGGTGGCGAGGTGACCGCCTACCGCAGCCGGCGTGGGATCGAGCGGACGCTCTTCCGCCTGACCATCGGCCTGGCGGTCCTCTTCGTCATCTTCAGCCTCCTGAACCTCCTCCCGACCGCCTGACGCTGACCTGGCCTCGGCGGGGGAGCGCCGGAAACCCTGTGCTATCATCGGCCGCCTCGTCGGGCAACTCGCGAGGTCCCGTGCCGAGGTGGCGGAATAGGCAGACGCGCTAGGTTCAGGACCTAGTGACCGCAAGGTCGTGTGGGTTCAAGTCCCTCCCTCGGTACCA
>DATJIJ010000037.1:0-6583 GCA_035493355.1 Candidatus Methylomirabilota bacterium | reverse complement strand
ATCGTGGTGATCACCGATGGCGAACCGACCGCGCACATCGCGAACGGCCAGGTTGAGTTCGCCTACCCGCCCACCATGCGCACGATGCAGTCGACCCTGCGCGAGGTCGGGCGGGCGACACGCGAAGGCATCGTGATCAACACCTTCATGCTCGAGCGCTCCCGCTACCTCTCCGAATTCGTGGACCTCATGAGCCGCATCAATCGGGGCCGCGCCTTCTACGTCGAGCCGGAGCACCTGGGCGAGTACGTGCTGGTGGACTACGTCAGCAAGAAGCGGAAGCGGGTCGCTTGATCAAGGTCGGGGTCCAGCTGCCCGAGGTCGAGTGGGTGGCTCGCTGGCCGCAGCTGCTCGAGATGGCGCGCGTCGCCGAGGAGATCGGCCTCGACTCGATCTGGACCGGCGACCACCTCCTGTATCGCGGCGACGGGCTGCCGACCCGCGCGCCGTGGGAGGCGTGGACCACGCTGGCCGCCGTCGCGGCCGTCACGGAGCGGATCCAGATCGGACCGCTGGTGGCCTCCACCAGCTTCCACAACCCCGCCATGCTCGCCAAGCAGGCCGCCACCGTGGACGAGATCAGCGGCGGACGCCTGATCCTGGGCCTGGGGGCCGGCTGGAACGAGGCGGAGTACCTTGCCTACGGCTTCCCGTTCGACCATCGGGTCAGCCGCTTCGAGGAGGCGTTCACGATCATCCGCACCCTCCTCGCGGAAGGCCGATGCGACTTCCACGGCACCTACTACGACCTGCAGGACTGCGAGCTGCTCCCGCGCGGCCCGCGCCACGGCCTGATGGAGGGCCCGCCGCTCATGGTCGGCTCGATGGGGGAGAGGATGCTGGCGATCACGATGCCGTGGGTGCAGGCCTGGAACGCCTGGTTCAGCTGGTTCGACAACAGCGTCGAGGGCTATCGCCCGCTGCGCGAGACCGTCGATGCCGCGTGCCGCGCGGCGGGGCGCGACCCGGCGGAGGTCGAACGAACGCTCGCCCTCTTCGTCGCCTTCCCCGACGCACAGGGCCGCTCGCTGGGCGACCTGAAGAAGCCAGATGTCAAGCCGATCCCGAGCGATCCCGCCGCCGTGGCGGCGACGCTGCGCGCCTTCGAGGCGGAGGGGGTCGGCCATGTCCAGCTCGTGCTGGACCCGATCAACGCCGACACGATCGCCCGGCTCGCCCCGGCGCTGGCGGAGCTCCGCGCCTAGTCCTGCCGCGGGGCGGTATGCTCGGGGCATGGAGGGAAGCCCCGCCCCGTTCCCGCTCGGGCCGAACGGCCGCCTCGAGGCCGAGCCGCTGACGAACGCGGTCGGCAACCATGCCGTGCTGGTGCGCGAGGGGGAACAGCCACGGGCGCTCGTCACCGTGGAGGCGGGCAGCCCCGAGCGACAACGGGTCGTGATCGTGCCGCTGGATACCGACGTCGAGATGCGGGTCGACGGCGACGCGCTCGCGATCTGGCTGTCGCAGGGTTCGATCGGCCCGGCGCCCTCCAACGTGCCGGTCTGGGCCAACACCATCGGCTTCCTGTTGGTGATCGCCGCGGTCGGATTCATGGTGCTGGGCAGCCTCACCTTCTTCGGCTGGCTGTTCCGGAGCCTCGGATGGCTCTGACCCCGCCGACCGCCGGGCTGATCGCGATGCGCATCAACCAGGAGTTCGGGCCGCCGGAGGAATTCGCGCAATCGCTCGAGCGGGCCATCGAACGGGGCGGCGAACGAGGGGCGACGATCGTGGCGGTCCTGGACCGTGGCGACCTCGCGACGCACATTCCGCAGGTCGACGGCCCGTCGTGGAATACCGTGCCGCTCGTGCACCTGCACCGCGGCGAGCAGCCGACCGAGGACGACTGGGCCATCGCGAACGCGATCGTCGAGCGGCTGGAGCGCTACCGCTGAGCCCGATGGAAGAGGATCGCGGGCCCTGGCTGCGGGCGATGATGGGCCGCTTCGCCACCGGCGTCACGGTCGTCGCGGCGCGGCATGGACCGCTGCTGGCGGGGATGACCGCCAACGCCGTCGCCTCGATCAGCCTCGACCCGCCGCTGCTGATGGCGAGCATCAACCGCAGCAGCGAGACCCACATCGCCATCGTCGGGAGCCACTCGTTCGCGGTCAGCGTGCTGGGAGACCATCAGCGCGCCATCGCCGATTGCTTCGCGCTGCCGACGACCGCGGGGAAGCTCCAGCGATTCTGCGAGGCGCCCTGGCACGAAGCTGAGACAGGCTCGCCCATCCTGGACGGGGCGATCGCCTTCTTCGACTGCCGGCTGCACGAGTCGCATCCGGCGGGGACGCACACGATCTTCATCGGCGAGATCGTGGCCGCCGGGTACGAGGAGGGCGGTGAGCCGCTCCTCTGGTACGGGTCGCAGTACCGCCGGATCGCTGCCGAGCCGACGAAGGGCTAGGCGCCGACCGCCGCCAGCGATTCGCCGATGACGCCGATGGCAGTCTCGACCTCGGCATCAGTCGTCACCAGCGGCGGGATCACGCGCACGACCTGCCCGTAGGTGCCGCAGCTCAGCAGCAGCAGCTTCCGCTCGAAGGCCTCGTGCAGGACCGCCTTCGCCAGGTCGGGCCGCGGGGTCAGCTCCGGCCCCTGCGCGAGCTCGATCCCGATCATGAGGCCGCGACCGCGCACCTCGGCCACGCAGCTGTGTCCTTCGGCTGCCGCACGGATGCCGGCCAGCAGCCGCTCGCCCTGGCGCGCGGCATTGGCGATGAGGCCCTCCGACTCGATCACGTCGAGGGTCGCCACCGCCGCGGCGCAGGCGACCGCGTTGCCGCCGTAGGTCCCGCCGTGCGATCCGGGCGCGAACTTGTTGAGCAGGTCGCGGCGGGCCATGATCCCTGACAGCGGCATCCCCGAGGCAATCCCCTTGGCCATCACCACGATGTCCGGGCGGGAGTCGTGCCAGTCGCTGGCCCACATCCGGCCGGTGCGTCCCATCCCCGACTGCACCTCGTCGGCGATGAGCAGGATGCCGTGCCTGTCGGCGAGCTCGCGGAGCCTGGGCAGGAACGAGTCGGGGGGAACGACATAGCCGCCCTCGCCCAGGATCGGCTCGACCAGGAACGCGGCCACGTCGTCAGGGAAGATGAGGGTGGCGAAGATCTCCTCGATGCTCGCCAGGCTGTGGGCCACGGCCGCATCGGCGTCCTGTCCGGTCGGGTTGCGCAGCACGTACGGGTACGGCGCGAAGTGCACGCCGCCCAGCAGCGGCTCGAAGTGGCCCCGGTTCTTGATGGCCGAGCTGGTGAGCGCCATCGTCCCATGGGTGCGGCCGTGGAATCCGCCGCGAAACGCGATGATTCCCGGTCGGCGCGTGGCGTACTTGGCCAGCTTGACCGCCGCCTCGATCGCCTCCGCCCCGGAATTCGAGAGGAAGAGCCCGGCCTCCTCCCCGTCCCGCAGGCCGGGGAAGGTGCGCGGCAGGCGCTGGTGCAGCTCGAGGCCGGGCTTGTGGTAGAGGATGTTCTGCTGGGCGTGGATGATCTTGCCGGCCTGCTCGGCGATCGCGGCCGCCACGCGCGGGTGGGCGTGGCCGGTGTTGGTGACCCCGATGCCGCAGGTGTAGTCCAGATAGCGCTCGCCATCGATCGTCTCGACCCATGAGCCGATGCCACGCTCCACCACCAGGTCGGTGTACCGCGCCCAGACCGGCGCCACGCCGTTCCGCAGCTCGAGCCAGTCGGTCCGCTGCTGGTCTGTCATCGGCTCGCCACCGGTGCGATGGGAGCGCCCTCCGCGCCCGCGGCGCGTCCGGTTCGTCGCTGGGCCCAGATCTGCACGACGATGAAGACGAACGCAATGAGGAAGAACAGGGTGCCGAGCGCGTTGACCTCGGGCGGGATCCCGATCCGGCTCGCCCCGTACACCCAGAGCGGGAAGGTGACGGTGTGGCCAGCGCTGAACAGGGTGATCACGTAGTCGTCGATCGACAGCGCGAAGGCGAGGAGGGCGGCGGCCAGAATCCCAGGGAAGATGAGCGGGAAGGTGACCTTCCAGAAGGTCGTCGATTCGGTCGCATAGAGGTCCATCCCCGCCTCCTCGAGCGACCGGTTGAAGCCGACCAGCCGCGCCCGGACGGTGACGACCACGTAGCTGATGTTGAACATGATGTGTGCGACGAGGATCGTTGGCAGGCCACGCCCCATGCCGATTGCCACCCATAGGGTGAGGAGGGAGGCGCCCAGGATGATCTCCGGCGCGGTCATCGGGATGAAGATCAGCAGGTTCAGGATGCCCCGTCCGCGAAATTCGTAGCGGGTCAGCGACAGCGCGATCATCGTGCCGAGCGCGGTTGCCACGACCGTTGAGATCACCGCAATCGTCAGGCTCGTCACCATCGGATCAGTGATGTCCGAGCGGTTCCAGATGGTCAGGTAGTTGTCGAGCGTGAATCCCTGCCAGGTGATGTTCTGGTGGCCACGAGGGTCGTTGAAGCTGAAGGCGATCATCACCACGATCGGGGCGAAGAGGAAGGCGATCACCAGCCCGGTGAAGCCGGGCAGGAGCCAGCGGGTGATGCGGCCCATCAGGTCGTCAGTCCTTCGGTGCCGACCACCCGCGTGTAGATGCCGACCAGCACCATGGTCGCCGCGACGAGCACGAAGCCGAGGGCGGCCGCACTCGGGAAGTCGTTCACGTTCAGGAAGAGCCGCTGGATCACGTTGCCGACCATCGCCACCTCGGGGCTGCGGGCCCCGATGATGTCGGCATTGATGAAGTCTCCGACCGCCGGGATGAAGGTCAGCAACGAACCGGCCACGACGCCCGGCAGCGCCAGGGGGAAGGTGATGCGCCAGAAGGCCTGCGCGCGGCTGGCATAGAGGTCCGTACCAGCCTCGATCAAGCGGCGGTCGATCTTCTCGAGGGCGACGTACAGCGGCAGGATCATGAAGGGCAGGAAGTTGTAGGTCAGCCCGAAGATCACCGCTCCGGGCGTCGCCAGGAAGCGGAACGAGGCCTCAAGGATGCCCGCATCCTTGAGCGTGCCGAAGACGAGGCCGTTGTCGGAGAGGATCATCCGCCAGTTGAGGGTGCGGATCACGAAGCTCACGAAGAACGGCATGATCACGACGAGGACGAGCGCGTTCTTCAGCCGCCCCCCGTAGAACGCGATCGTGTAGGCCATCGGGAACCCGATGAGGAGGGTGAGCACCGTGGTCGCAAGCGCGAAGCTGACGGACCGCAGGAAGAGGCTCCCGTACCGGGACGCCACCTCGGGATAGATGCCCCAGTTCCAGGTCAGGTGGTACCCATCGCTCAGCGACCCTTCCTGCAACGACATGACCAGCATGAAGGCCATGGGCACGGCAAAGAAGAGCAGCAGCCAGGCCGTACCCGGAATGAGGAGCAGGTACGGCGCCAATCGGCGCCCGGCTCGGTTCATCCGGCTGCGGTCGTGACCTCCAGGAACATGTCGTTCCAGGCCTTCTCATCGTCGGGGTTTGCGAACTCCGGGTAGTCGAACGTGCCGGCGAGATCGGCCTCGGTGGGAGCGACCGTGGGCGCCACCGCGTCGTAGTAGTCGGCGTTCTCCGTGTCGCCGTCGGCCCGGTAGGCATCCGCATCGGCCTTGATCCGCTCGGAAATGCCCTTCACAGGGGTGTAGTACCCGATGTACTCCGAGAGGGTGGTCGCTGCCGTGGGGTCGTACCAGTAGTTGATGAGCTTGTGGGCCTGGTCGATCCACGCTGCCTTCTTGGGGATGACGAGGTTGTCGTTCCAGCGCGGGGCGCCATCAGACGGCACGACGAACTGGACCTTGTCGTTGTCGTTCAGCTGCATCTGGGTGATGTCTCCCGACCAGGCAACCGATGCCCACAGATCCCCGGCTGAGAGCGAGTCGTAGTACTCGTTGCCGTAGAAGCCACGGAACTGTCCGGCCTGGGCGGCGGCAAGGAGCTTGTCCTTCGCCTGCTGCGCCTGCGCGACGGTGGCGCTGGTGGGGTCGATGCCGAGCGACGCGAGGCACAGGGTCATCATGTCGCGCATATCGCTGAAGCCGCCGACATGGCCCTTGAAGGCCGGGTCGAGCAGATCGTCGAACTTGGTGATCTCGCGGCCCGTCAGGTTCGGGTCGTACCCGATGCCGGTGATGCCGCCCTGCCACCAGACGCTGTACTTGTTGTCCGGGTCGAACCAGAGCCCCTTGGCGTAGTCGGCGCAGTTGGCGGTCCAGTTGGGGAGCTTGGAGTGATCGAGCTCCTCCAGATACCCCAGGTCGGCCATCCGCTTAACCATCCAGCTGGTGGGACTGATGATGTCCCAGCCAGTTGAGTTGCCGGCCGCCATATCGGGCTGGATGGTGCCGTAGAACTCCTCGTTGTCGTTGATGGCCTCGACGTAATGGACGTCGATCCCGGTGTCCTTGATGAACTTATTGAGGCTGGGGTACGGCGTCGGATCGGGATTCGCTTCCTCGTCGATGTCGATGTAGAGCGGCCAGTTGGCCCATTCCAGCTTCGACTTCGCCGGCGCACACGCGGCCAGGAGGGACGGGAGGGTCAGCATCGCCCCCAGTGCGAGTCCACCGCGGCCGGTGCGGCGCATGAAGGTGCGCCGCGACATGAGGTCC
>DATJIJ010000036.1:0-8872 GCA_035493355.1 Candidatus Methylomirabilota bacterium | reverse complement strand
GCCGATCGTCACGAACACCTACGCGGGGTTGCGCGACGTCGATCCCGAGCTGCGCGAGGCAGCACGCGGGATGGGGATGCGCGAGCTGCAGCTGCTCATGCGGGTCGAGGTGCCGGTCGCACTGACGGTCATCCTGGCGGGGGTTCGCGTCTCGGCGGTGGCGGTCATCGCCACCGCCCCCCTGGCGGCGCTCGTCGGCGGTGGAACGCTCGGCGCGTACATCCTCCAGGGTCTGGCCCTCGCCGACGAGGTGCGGGTCTTTGCGGCCGCCGTGATGGTGGCGGTGCTCGCCGTGGTGACCGAGTTGGCGTTCGCCTGGCTGCAGCGGCGAGCCGTCTCGCCGGGCCTTGCCGCCCCCGTCGACACTGGCGCAAGCGGAGCGGCGGCTGTTCCAGCGCTCTGAACGCGACACCACCAATACCGGTATAACTGGTGTCCGGGGTCCGCTGCTAGACTCCGGGCCGGTCACGCAGGAAGCGCGACGCGCACAGTCCCTTTCCAACAAGGAGGACCCAATGCGGAAGTACCGCACGCTCGCTCTCGGGGCGGCGTCGCTGGCACTCGTCCTGAGTGCCTGCACGTCGGGTGGGAGCGGGTCGCCGAGCGAAAGCACGGCAGCCAACAAGCCCGCCGTCAAGGTGGGATCAGCCGGCTTCTGGGAAGCCGCCGTCACCGCGGAGATGTACGCCCAGGCCCTGGAGGCCAAGGGCTACACCGTCGAGCGCCACCTAGAGATCGGTGAGCGTCCCGCCGTGCACGCCGCGTTCGACGCCGGCGAAGTCAACCTCATCCCGGAGTACCTCGGCGGCCTCGCCGGCCAGGGGCTCGGCATCACGGAGCTGTCGTCCGACCCGCAGAAGGCATGGGACAACATGCAGGACGCCCTCTCGAACAAGGGCTGGGTCTCCTTCGACTTCTCGCCGGGTACCGATGCCGATGGCTTCGCGGTCCGCAAGGAGACGGCCACCCAGTTCGGCCTGGTGACGATGAGCGACCTGGCCGAGGTGGCCGATCAGCTCGTCTGGGGCGTGGCCGAGGGCTGCCCGGACAATCCTGTCTGTGGCCCGGGCCTGAAGGACACATACGGAATCGATCTGTCGACCCTCCAGGTCGAGAGCCTCTCCCCGTGCAGCACCGACATCGCGACGGCTCTGAACGACAGTGCGATCGGTGTCGCCCAGGTCTGCACGACGCAGCCCGAGATCGCGAGCATGAACTTCGTCCTTCTCACCGATGACAAGCACCTGCAGCCGGCCCAGAACCTGGTGCCGATTGCGAGCAAGGAGCTCGCCGACGCGGGCGGGACGGAGCTGGCGGACATCTTGAACGCCATCACCGCCAAGCTCACCACGGAGGCGCTCACCCAGCTGGGCGCGTCGATCGTGCTCAACCACGAGGACAAGGCCGACGTGGCTCGGCAGTTCCTCCAGGACAACGGCCTCCTCTAGGGCCTCACCTTCGGCCGGCCGATGCGGGCGGCGCAGCCTTCGGGCGGCGCCGCCCGTACACTTTCGCGGACCGATGTCCGAACATCTCGACCTGGCCGATTGGCGCCGTCGCGTCGCCGCGGCCTACGAAACGCTCCGGAACGACCCGCGCGCCGAGCCGGCCCGGCTGCTGGGCTTCCGCGCCGCCAAGGATCGGCTCTTCGCGTCCCACCCATCCTCGCCGGTACCACTCGCGGGGCGGCGGGACTTCCGCGGGCTGGCCTACTGGCGCCACTCCGCGGACCTGGCGTTCCGCGCCCGGCTCGAGCCCGATCCCGAGGCGCTGGCGCCTGACGTTCCGCGTTCCGCGGCGGGCCCGGCGATGCCATACGCCAGGATCGGATGGGTCAGCTTCGTCATCGACGAGACGCCTGCCCGGCTGGCGGTGTACTGGCTCAACGAGTACGCGGGTGGCATCTTCATCCCCTTTCGCGACGCCACCAGCGGCGCGGAGACATACGGCGGCGGCCGTTACCTGTGGGACTCGGGCAAGGGTGCGGACCTCGGTTCGGACGGCGACGACCTGGTCATCGACTTCAACTACGCGTACCACCCATCCTGCGTCTACGACCCGATCTGGAGCTGCCCGCTGGCCCCGCCGGAGAACTGGCTGACCGTCCCGATCCGCGCCGGCGAGCGGCTGGCCCCCTCCTCGTGACCGAGGGCGACTCGCGACCGCTCCGCAACTGCATCAAGTGCGGACGTCAGATCGGCCCGGACGAGTCGATCTGCGACGTCTGCAACGGGGCCGGCATGGCCACGCCGTCAGCCACCCAGTACCACGGCACCATCGTGGTCGCGATCGTGGCGGGCGTGATCATCATGGCGATCGCCGCCAGCCTCTCGCTCCGCGGCGTCGGCCCGTTTCGGGGCGAGGTGCTGAGCTGGGGCAGCGACCCACCCGACGCAGTCCTGGTTGAGCTGCGGGTCACGAACGAGGGGACGCGCACCGGCCGCGCCAAGTGCCAGCTCACGGCGCGCGACGGCCTGAACCTGGTGCTGCGCATCCGCTCGACCGTCTCGCCGCCGATCGAGGCCGGCAGGACGGTGACCTACACGGAGCGGATCCCCGGCCTGCCCGAAGCGCCCGCCAGCGTCGGGGTCAGCTGCGCCTAGCCGACGCCGGCCGACTATCCTGCTGCCGTGGGTGTGACGCGCGTCTTCCGGCTGATCAGCAGCTCGTTCTTCTTCATCTTCTGGGCGGCGATCATCGCCTTCAGCGTGTTCGGCTTCCCCGGCACCGGGTCCGCCGTACACAAGTTTCCCGACCCGGTCGACGGGCAGGCTGTCTACGACCCGGCCGGGGCGTTCGATCCGGGGATCCAGGCGGCGCTCGAGAACCAGATCGATGCCATCGAGGCGCGGAGTGGCGCGGAGATCGCGATCTACGTCCAGGTCGACCCGTCGGCAACTCCCGATTCGAACCTGGCCGCCGCGCAGGCCCTCCTCGACCAATGGGGCGTCGGTCGCAAGGGCTTCGACGACGGGCTGGTCATCCTCATCAGCTTCGAGCCGGGCCTCCAGCATGGGCAGGCGCACTTCTTTGCCGGCGCTGGATTCCTGCGCGGGTACCTGTCCCAGGGAGACCTGCAGTCGGTGTTCGACGACGTGATCCTCCCGGCCGCAGCGCAGGGCCAGGTCGGCGGCGGCCTCATCAGCGCGATCGACCTGATCGACGCGGCGATCACCCCCGCCGCGACCGCCCGCCTGAACTTCCTGCGCCAGCTCAACGGCGTGGTTGGCCTCTACGGCGCCCCGCTCGCCTTCCTGGTCACCGCCGGGTTCGCCTTCTTCGCCTGGCGCCGTGAGGGAGACGACCCGGAGGTGCTCGACTCGCCGTCCATCCTGATGGCGGGGCCACCAGCGAATATGACGCCGCCCCTGGCCACGGTGGTCCGGCAGGGAAAGGCCAACCGGCACTCGATGAACACCCTGCTGGTAGAGCTCGCCAGCACCGGCCGGATGGCGTTCCAGAACCTCGACCGGGCCAACAAGGTGAAGTCCGACGACGAGCCAGACCCGCTCCTCGATCCCGCCATCGAGCTGCGCGAGTCAGCCCCCCGCGACGGCCGCATGGGAAGGGCGGAGCGCAGCGCCTGGGAGCTGGTTCGGCAACAGGCGCGAGGCGGCACGACCATCTCGCGGGAGCGACTCTGGGAGCTGAACGACATCCTCGAGCCGGTCCGCGACGGGCTCGAGGACGAGGTGGTTCGCCTCGGCTGGTTCACGCGACGCCCCTCGACCCTGATCACGCGCTGGAGCTTCATCGGCATCGGCGAGATGGTGCTCGGCGGGCTCTTCGTTGCAGGTGGCTTCTTCATCCCGATGTCCGGGCTGACCCTCCTTGGTGCCGCCACCGGCGTTGGCGGGGTGGTGACCTGGGCAATTGGCCAGGCGATGTCGCAGCGCACCCCAAACGGCGCCTACGTCGATGCGATGCTCAAGGCATACCGGCGCACCCTCCAGAAGACGATGGAGCAGGCGCGGAGCATGGAGCAGGTCGTCGCCGATCCCACGGTCAAGCTCTTCGCCGATACCCCCGACAAGGCGGTGGTATGGGGGTTCGCCCTCGGCCTGCACGACGAGGTCGGCGACGTCCTGCGACGCAGCCTCGAGGACCAGGCGAAGGATCCATCGCGGGCCGCCGGCGGCTACTACCCGCTCTGGCTGGGGAGTTCCCCGTCGTCCATCGGCGGTGACGGGTTGGCCGGCGGGAGCATCTTCTCAGGCTCCGGAATGCCCGACATCGGCGGCATGTTCAACGCGGTCGGCAGCATCGGCTCGTCGCCTCCTTCATCGTCCTCCAGTGGTGGTGGCTTCAGCGGCGGCGGCAGCTCCGGCGGCGGAGGCGGCGGCGGCAGCTTCTGATCGCGGTGTGGCGCACGGACGCCCCAGCGGGTATGGTGGGGTCGATGCCATACGATCGAAGACCTGACCGACGCCCTGGCGGCGGCCGACCCGGCGGCTCCGGACGACCAACCGGGGACCGCCCCACCTTCGGCGACCGCCCGCAGCGGGACCGCCCCACCTTCGGTGACCGCCCGCCCCGCGAGCGCACCGAGTACTCGGGACCGCCGCGCGAGCGGAGCTTCGACTCGCGACCAGCGCGGCCCGCCAGCTTCGCGCCACGGCCGATGGACGACGGCGGGATGTCGATCCGCCTCGACCCGAGACGGCTTGGCTCGCTCAAGCTGCTCGCTGCCGAGGCAGGGATCCGCCCGGGCGAGCTCGTGACCCGTTGGGTCGAGGAGCGGCTGGATGCGGCGCGCGGTGGCGCTCCGGCACCCAATCTCCCAACCCTCGGCGGTGACGCCCTCGCATCGCTCGCCGCACGAGTGGATGAGCTTGCAAGTCGTCTCGATCAGCTCACCGCTGCAGCTCCGGCCGCTTCACCTGCCGCGGCCGAGGCCGAGCTTGCGCCGACCGAAGCGCCGGCGCCGACGCCAGTGAAGCGCGGGCCAGGGCGGCCACGGAAGGAAGGCGGCCGCGCCTCAGCCAAGAAGCGCGGCCCCAAGGTCGCGCTGCACGACGAGATCGTCGCGGTGATCACCGAGCTCGGGCCGCAGACCGCAGCCGAGCTGGCGGCGGCAATCGTGGAGCGCGGTCGCTACCAGGCCCCGCGGACTGCCAAGCCGCTCGATGCGGCCACCGTCAACGCGCGCGTCTCGAACCCGACCTATCGGGGTCGATTCCTGCGCCGCGAGCATCGCATCGGGCTCGCCGAGGGCTGATCCTCCGACGTCATCCCTCGAGGATGAAGGTCACCAGGATGTTCGCCTGGAACTCCAGGGCGCCATCGGCATCGGTATTCACTCGCAGCTCCTTGACCCACGCGCCGCGCACCCCGCGCAGCGTCTTGTTGGCGCGCGCCATCCCCTGGCGAATGGCGTCCTCGAACGACTCGCTCGAGGTGCAGCTGAGCTCGGTGACCTTCGCGACTGACATCGTCTGATCTCCTCATCGCAGGGCGGGAGCCAAGTTTAGGACCGATGCCGCCTAGGACGCCTCGTGTGAGGCGGTCCAGGCGAGGAGCCCTTCGACATCCATCGCGTTCACGAGCGAGGCCTCGGTGACCCCGCACGCGGCGGCACGGTCGCAGCCGAACGGGAGCCAGGCCAGCTGGCCCGGGGCATGCGCGTCGGAGTCGATCGAGAAGCGGCAGCCCGCCTCGACGGCGAGGCGCAGGATCCGCTTCGGCGGGTCGAGCCGCTCCGGGCGCGAGTTGATCTCGATCGCCTTGTCGAAGCGCAGCGCCGCCGCGAAGACGATGTCGGCGTCGAGCGAGGATGGGGGCCGGCGCCGCTTCCCCGTCACCATTCGCCCGGTCATGTGGCCGAGCACGTCGAGGTGCGGGTTGGCGAGCGCCGTGACCAGCCGCTTCGTCATCGGCTTCTCGTCCATCCGCAGCTCCGAGTGGACGCTGCCAACGACGAGGTCGAGGCGCGACAGCAGCTCCGGGGTCTGGTCGAGGGCGCCGTCGCTGAGGATGTCGACCTCGATCCCGGTCAGGATGCGGAACGGGGCCAGATCGGCGTTCAGCTGCGCCACCTCGTCCAGCTGCTGCTCCAGGCGCGCGGCGGTCAGTCCGTTGGCCACCGTCAGGCGCGGCGAGTGATCGGTGAGGACCATGTAGCGGTGGCCGAGGTCGCGCGCCGACTCCGCCATCTCGCGGATCGGCGAGCCTCCGTCCGACCAGTCGGAGTGGACGTGACAGTCGCCGCGCAATGCCGCGCGCAGGGCAGCGCCCAGCTCCGCGATCGGCTGGCCGCCGGTGGACTCCAGTCGCCGCAGGTAGACCGGCTCCTCGCCGCGCAGCGACTCGGCGATCGTGCGCGCCAGCACCTCGCCGATCCCCGGGATGTCTCGCAGCGTCCCTCGCCGGCTTCGTTCGGCCAACTCGGCGGTGGGCATCCCCATGACCAGCAGGGCCGCATTGCGGAAGGCTCGCACCCGGAAGGTCGGCTCGCTGGCGACCTCCAGCAGGAAGGCGATCCGCCTCAGGTCCGCCGCGGGATCGCGCGCGTCGGCCACGCGGCTACTCCACCGTCAGGATGCGACGCGGGTTGTCGATCGTCATCTGCGCGATCTCGCCCTCCGCCACCGCTGCCGTCCGCAGGGTCGGCAGGAAGTGCTGCTGCAGGTAGGCGTAGCCGAAGCCGCCGTTCGCGCGCAGCTGGCTGTTGTGGCACACGTCCTGGCTGAGCAGCAGCTGGGTTCCGTAGCCCCGCTCCAGCAGCTCGACGATCAGCTCGACCAGCCGCGGCTCGGCGGCCTCCTCGCTGCCGAAGCGCTGACCGATGAAGTCGAACTCCAGGTTGGCGCCGCGATCGAGGATGGCCAGGTAGTGGTCCAGGACCGGGTACGAATCGGCATGGCCGATGACGACCCGCCCCGGATCCACTCCCTCCTCGGTGAAGATGCGCAGCTGGGCGAGCCCGACCGGCGACATGATGGCGTGGGTGCTGATCGCCATACCGGTGGCGACCGATGCCCGCGCGGCGGCGCGGTGGACCCGCTCCTCGGTGGCGCTGACCCACGGCTTGTCGGTTCCGATCTCGCCGATGATCCCCGGGTGGACCCCGGTGCCGGCCACCCCGTCGCGGAACTCCGCCACCAGCTCGGCGGCAAGGTCGTCCACGGTCCGGCGATCGATGCGCGCCTCAGGTGGGTAGTACGCCCCGCGGTACCAGCCGCAGCCCATCACCAGCTGCACCCCGGTCTTGGTCGCGAGCCGCCGCAGGCGCTCCGGGTCGCGCCCGACGCCATCGAGCGTCAGGTCGACCAGCGTCGAGCCGCCGCGCCGTCGAAAATCGGCCAGCTCCTCGATGAGGGTAGGCTCGTCGGGGGTCAGCTCCCAGTAGTCCCATCGGTCCTGGATGTGCCAGAGGTAGATGCCGGTGTGCTCATGCGGGAGGGAGAAACCGACTCGCTCGGGCGGGATCGGGCCGCTGACGGTCATCACGCGCGGGGCCATGGCTGCCTCCTGGTCGCGTTGCGTGCCGGTGCGGCCATGGTTGAGCCGCCGGCACATCGGGGTTGGATGGAGCGATCAGTGTGCCACCCGCTGCTGGGTTGGGGGTAGCCTGTGCCCCGAATGGCGACCAACCAGGACAACGTGTGGGACTCGGCGCGTCGCGACCTCGATGTCGCCGCCGACCGGCTCAAGCTTGACGAGGGGATGCACCGGGTGCTGCGCGTCCCGAAGCGCGAGCTCGAGGTCAACTTCCCGGTCACCCTCGACGACGGGTCGGTGCAGGTCTTCACCGGCTATCGCGTGCACCACAACCTGAATCGCGGCCCGGCCACCGGCGGCGTGCGCTACACGGCCGACCTCACCCTCGACGTGGTGCGGGCCAACGCGATGCTGAATACCTGGAAGGCGGCGCTGCTCGAGGTGCCGTGGGGCGGCGCGATGGGCGGCGTGGTGGTCAACCCGCGCCGGCTGTCGGAGGAGGAGCGGCAGGGCCTGACCCGGCGCTATGCCACCGAGATCAGCCTCCTGATCGGGCCGGAGCGGGACATCCCGACCCCGGACGTGAACACCGGCTCCCAGACCATGGCCTGGATCATGGACACCTACAGCATGCACCGCGGCCACACCGTGCCCGGCGTGGTGACGGGGAAGCCCATGGCGATCGGCGGCACCCGGGGTCGCCGCGAGTCCACCAGCCGCGGCGCCTTCCATTGCATCGTCGCCGCCGCCCGTGCGCGGGGCCTGGCGCTCGGCGAGGCACGGGTCGCGATACAGGGCTTTGGTCGCGTCGGCACGACCCTCGCCGAGATGCTCACCGCGACGGGAGCGCGCATCGTAGGGATCGCGGACGACCGAGCGGCGGTCGCCAACCCGTCGGGGATCGACGTGGCGACGGCGGTCGACTGGATCCGTGAACGCGACACGATCGTGGACTGCCCCGGCGCCGAGCCCATCGAGCGCAGCGACCTGTTCGGTCTCGACTGCGACGTCCTGGTCTCGGCCGGGATCCAGAACCAGGTGACGGCCGAGGCTGCCGATGCGCTGCGTGCCGGAATCCTGGCCGAGGCGGGCAACTCCCCCACCACGCCGGACGCGGATGCCATCCTCCGCGACCGCGGGGTCCAGGTCATCCCCGACATCCTGTGCAGCGCCGGCGGGCTGCTGCTCGGCTACTTCGAATGGGTACAGGACACGCAGGCCTTCCAGTGGGCCGATCGCGAGATCGCCTCCGAGCTGGAGCGGATCATGGAGGCCGCCTATGCCGGCGTGTTGGCCACGGCCGAGCGCGAGCGGGTCGACCTGCGCGGCGCGGCGATGATGGTCGCCGTCGGACGCGTCGCCGAAGCGACGGCGCTGCGGGGCCTCTATCCGTAGGGATGGCACGGTTGCGACGGCATCGGTCCAGCCGCCA
>DATJIJ010000035.1:0-6312 GCA_035493355.1 Candidatus Methylomirabilota bacterium | reverse complement strand
CAGGATTGGTCTGGTCGCGGATGCCCTCACGCCGGCAGCGCCTTTCCGCCGTCCTCCTGGGCGGCATCGTCATGCTGGTGTCCGGCGTGCTGCTGGCGAACGCCATCGACTTCGCGCATTGCGCGCCGGTCGCGTCATGGGCCGATGTCCTGCCTGCATCGCTCGCCATCGGCTTCGTCATTGGGATCGGCCCGGCGTTGGGGGCATTGGCGGCCGCCTCCGTCGCTGTGAACCTGAATGGCTGGCATCGCGTAGCTGCCGCAGTGGCAATCGGCGGGATCATCGGTTTCCTGGGCTTGTTCATCGCCATCGGGACCCTCGCATTCTTCTTCCCGATGGTTTCCTGCGGCGCCGTTCCTTCCTAGGCATATATTGACAGTGGTCGATATACTGCCTCTGTGAAGTCAACCGATCCCGACGTCGAGCTCCTCCAGGCGATCGCCGACCCCGTTCGGCTCTCGATCCTGCGCCAGCTGGCCTCCTCCCCCGGATCGGTCTGCGCCTGCGACTTCACCGAGTGCTGCACCGTCAGCCAGCCGACCGTAAGCCACCACCTCAAGGTGCTGCGCGAGGCCGGTGTGGTCACCACCGAGCGACGAGGCACCTACATCTACTACGAGCTCGCCCCGGACTTCGCCCGCCGCTGGAGCGGCATCGGCGCCAGCCTGGCCGGGCTCGTCGCCCTTGCGTAGCACAGCCCGAAGGAGAACCCGAATGACCAGCGAGATTCACGAGACGGTGCGCGAGCGGTATGCGCACTCTGCCATGCAGGTATTGGCGCTCGGCCAGGCCGCCAGCTGTGGCGAGGCCTGCTGCACCGATGGAGGCGTGAGTCCCGAGCTTTACTCGGCCCTCGAGCGTTCTGAGCTGCCGGATGCAGCTGTCATGGCGTCGCTCGGCTGCGGCAACCCACTGGCCGTCGCGGATCTGCACGAGGGCGAGCGCGTCCTCGACCTCGGTTCGGGCGGCGGCATCGACGTCCTCCTCTCCGCCAAGCGAGTCGGCCCCACCGGCCGTGCCTTTGGCCTGGACATGACCGATGAGATGCTCACCCTCGCGCAGCGCAACGCCGCCGAGGCGGGGGCGAGCAACGTCGAGTTCCTGAAGGGCCACATCGAGGCGATCCCACTCCCGGCCGGAAGCATTGACGTCGTCATCAGCAACTGCGTCGTCAACCTGGCAGCCGACAAGCCGTCGGTCTTCCGCGAGATTGCGCGCGTGCTGCGACCCGGCGGACGCATCGGCATCAGCGACATCGTGGCCGAGGACTCGCTCACGCCCCAGCAGCGCGCCGAGCGCGGCTCCTACGTGGGTTGCATCGCGGGCGCGCTCTCGTTCGGGGAGTTCGAGGAGGGACTGCGAGCCGTCGGATTGACCGATGTCTCCGTCACCCCGACCCACTCGGTGGCGGACGGGATGCACTCGGCGATCATCCGTGCCACCAAGCCGGAGGGCGCGGGTGTGGAGCTGCCGGCCTTCGTGGCTGCGGAGCTGCCGCTGACGGCCAGTGGCTGCGGTTGCGGGGACGGCTGCTGCTAAGCAGTTGGCAGGCCTGGGAGTCGGCCTGGCCGCGCTCGTCGGGCCTCGTTTGTGCTGCACGGCTGCACGGCTGCACGGCTGCACGGCTGCACGGCTGCACGGCTGCACGAAGGACGTTGACGCCGGCCGAGCGGTGAGTTACCTGTGTCGGCGGCGGCGTCCGGCGGGTGTGGGCTTTGGCCGCTCCCGGACGTCGCGGCGCGGCGGCGGGACGAACCGGCGGCGCCGGATCTCGACGTTCGCGGCCTCGATGATCGGCGGGAACTTGATGAAGGCCGCGTAGATGGCAACCGCGATCCCTGGCACGACCAGCAGCAGGAGGAGTGCCAGCGGCACGTGGATGACCACCAGCAGCGGCACCACCAGCCATGGCCCGAAGATCGACCAGAAGATCCACTCGTGGAGCGCCAGGATCGCCGGGTAGCGGCGGTAGGCGCGCCCCGCGGCGTTGTACACGATGATCGAGCCGGCCAGGATCACGAACGCCCCCACCCACATCAGGGTGAAGAGATCCTGGAAGTTGAGCGGCGTGAACGGATCGAACAGCTTTCCCATCGGTCCGGGAGTCTATCAGTCAGCCAGGCGTCGCACGGCGAGCACGGTAGCGACGGTGACCTCCGCCAGGGTCTCGTAGTCGAGCGTCGCCGGCTTGTCGGTCGGTCGGTGGTAGTGCGGGTTGCGGAAGTTGGCGGTGTTCGTGACCTGGATCGCCGGCAGGCGCTTGTCCCAGAAGCGGCGGTGGTCGCTCCGCGAGAAGTTGCGCGCCAGCGGCACCAGGTTCAGGAACGGACCGATGATCGGCAGGTCGCACGGGTCGCGCAGCATCACCACCCGCTCGCGACCGATCGCAGCGGCGGCGCACTCGGCCCACACCCGCACGAGCGCATTCGACCGGCGCCGATGGATTGCCACCACCCCATCTCCCGCGTTGTCGCGCGCCGCGAGTCGCTTCATCTGCCCCGGGTAGAGCATCTCAACCCCGGGCGGGATCTGCTGGGTGTTCGGCGCGGGATTCATGTAGCCGATCGGGTCGAACACGATCGCCCCGCGCACCCGGTGGCGCTTGCGCAGCAACTTGACAAGCTCCCGTGCGCCGATGAGGCCGAGCTCCTCGAAGTCGGGCGTCGCCAGGACCACGGTCTGCCGCAGCGAGTCGCCGGCGATGAGCCGCGCGACCTCCAGCAGCACCGCAACGCCCGCTGCGTTGTCATCGGCGCCGGGGGAGTTCCAGACCGTGTCGTGGTGGGCGGCGACGACGACGGCATCGGTCTGGCGGCCGGCCTTGGTGGCGATCAGGTTCGCGCCGCGCAGCTCCGGATACCGAGTGATTCGCTTCCTCAGCCGCCAGTTGCCGCGCTCGTCGCGCAGGCCCCACTCGCCGTGCAGCTCTAGCTCCTGGCGCTCGGTCGTCCAGCCGGCTGCTCGCCAGGCATCGAGGATGAGGGCATCTGCCTCATCCATGGCCGCCGGTGCGTTGAGGCGGTTGCGCGGGCCCGGGATCGACTCGACCAGGGCACGCAGGCGGGCGGGAGATGTCTCAGCGCGAACCGCGGCGGCGGCCGCGAGAAGCTCATCCGACGGATCGGGATAAGAAGGCTCGTTCGTCCCCAGCACGCTGAAAGCCTAGCCCATGTCAGCCCGCGTACCATCGGCGGGACGCGGGCTGCGCCTAAGGGCCCGTGAGGGGAGGACGTCATGGATTCCGAGCACCCCCCGGCGGCTGCCGCTGCCGCGGCGGCGACCGCCGTCCCGGCATTCGAGAAGTACGCCGTTGGCGTCCTCTTCGTCCACGGCATGGGCGAGCAGGTCCAGGGCGACAGCGTCACCGAGATGGGTGATGCGCTCACCGAGTGGCTGCGCAAGTGGCTCGACCCCATCACGACCGCCAACTTCAAGATCCGCGAGGCGCGGTTGCGGACCGGCGGGCAGGTGATCGGCGATAAGCCCGACCACCCGATCGGCGGGCAGGCCCACGTCTCGGTCACGATCACCGACGAGTCCAAGAAGCAGCCGGTCAAGCAGGAGTGGCTGCTGGCCGAATCCTGGTGGGCGAACACCTTTCGCCAGGCGACCTTCTTCGAGCTGGTGGCCTGGACGTTCTCGGCCGGGCCGTGGCTGATCGCGTCGCAGCGTGCCCGCCTGGTGGATCGGTTCAACGCGGATCCCGCCAGCCAGAGCCGATGGCGCCGCATCCTCAACGGCGTGGGCGCCATCTTCCTGACCCTCGTCGCGGCGATCGTGGCCGCGGCCATCTTCCCGGTCTTCCTCACCTTGCTCCTGGTCAGCAATATCCCGATCCCCGGCCTCACCGATCTCGCCCGGCCGCTCGTCAACAACCTGACCGGAAGCTTCGGCGACCTGCTCATCCTCGTCCGCAGTCCCGTGAGGTTCGCGGCGATGGCCGAGCAGGTGCGCGGCGACATCGCCGACATCGCCCTTCGCTGCGAGAAGGTTATCGTCCTGGCTCACTCCCAGGGAAGCGCGGTCTCGTGGCACGCCATCCGGCGCACCGCGGAACGGGAGCCTGACGATCGGGCCACCATCGACCTCTTCCTCAGCTTCGGGCAGGCGTTCCGCAAGCTGAAGTCGCTGTACCTCGTGCAGACGGCGCCGGGCAGGAAGAAGCTCACCTTCATCGGGCTGGCGACCCTCTCGACCCTGCTCCTGATCGTCGTCGGCTACATGGGTGCCGGGATCCTGGGCGAGATCGTCCGAACCAGGGTCGACCTCGGCAAGGTCCTGGCCAACAGCAAGGACAACATCACCTGGTTCGCCGGCGCCCTCATCGCGGTGCTCATCGTCCAGGAGTTTCTGGTCCGGATGGCGAGCCGCAACGACCTGGAGGCCGAGGGGCAGGTGATCGAGGAGGTCAAGAAGGTCCGGCAGGCGATGCCCCATTTCAAATGGCTGGATCTCTGGGCATCGGCCGATCCCGCTCCGGTCGGCCCGCTACTCAATCGCCTCCCGTACGGGGTGGCGTCGTACAAGATCCGGAACTTTGGGAGCACGATCTTCGATCACTCCAGCTACTGGAGCAATCGGACGGTGTTCGTCAGTGCCGTCGCCTTCGCCGCGGCCAGCTTCGCGCCGCCAGGCCCGATGGGCACGCACGAGCGGATCCCGCAGGCACTCCGCGACGCCGCGAGGCTCCGCGGCCGCCGAGTCGGGCTTCTGCTCGCGGCCCGCATCCTCTTCATCGTCGCGTTCGTCACGACGCTGTGGGGGGCGCGCTACGAGCTTCCTGGGTGGGGCGCCGCCACGCTCCGCTGGATCGACTCCCTGCCGCTCCCCGATTGGTTCGGCGGCTGGCCGGCGGTGGTCAATGGATTCGTCGCGGCCGCCGTGGTCGGCCTCGCGACCCTGGTCCTCTGGTACCTGACCGCGAAGGGCTGGGACACCGTCATCGCTGCCGATGAGGCTGCCTTCTTCAACCGCCGAGAGCCCGAGGACTCGCCGCTGATCCTGGTCGCCTGGTTCTTCCTGGCCGCCCTCATCCCGACGGCGGCGATCACCGCGCTGGCCATCATCCTGGGCAACATCCTGATCCTGGCGGGCTACCTCGCGATCTCCCTCGTGGCGGTGCCGGTGGCGCTGATCAGCCTCTCGCGCGGCGGCGTGACCCTCGACAAGGCTCCCTCGGAATAGCGAGGTGAGAACGGGCTGATCCGCGGGCTATACTGACCCCGACCCACACGCAACAGCCCCCGCATCGAGGTCCGCGTTGCGCGCTCTCCTCTCCGTCTCCAACCGCGAAGGTATCGTCGAGCTTGCCCGCGGGCTGACGGAAGCCGGGATCGAGTGCTTCGCCACTGACGGGACCCGCGCCCACCTCGCCGAGGCCGGGATCGAGGTCAAGGCGGTCTCCGAGCTCACCGATTCGCCCGAGATCCTGGGCGGACGCGTCAAGACGCTCCACCCCACGATCTTCGCCGGGCTCCTGGCACGCCGCGACCAGCCGGACCATCTTGCGCAGCTCGCGGAGCACGGGATCGAGCTGATCGACCTGGTCGTCGTCAACCTCTACAACTTCGGCGAGGCGGTGACCGACGCCAGCACGACCCTCGACCAGGCGCTCGAGAAGATCGATATCGGCGGCGTGGCGCTTCTCCGGGCAGCCGCCAAGAACTTCCCCGGCGTGGCCGCGGTCAGCGACCCCACCCAGTACGCATCGGTCATGCGCGACGTGAAGTCGCAGGGCACGGTCAGCCCCGAGACCCGCCAGAAGCTGGCGGCCGAGGCGTTCGCCCTGACCGCCGCGTATGACGCCCAGATCGCGTCCTACCTCAACAACCAGGCGGGCACCCTCTTCCCGAGCCGGCTGACGCTGGTGGTCGAGAAGAAGGCGGACCTCCGATACGGCGAGAACCCACACCAGCTGGGTGCCTTCTACGCCGATCCCGCCCAGCACCGCACCTCCATCAGCCGGGCGCGGCAGATCGCCGGCAAGGACCTCTCCTTCAACAACCTGCTCGATCTGGACGCCGCCTGGCAGATCGCCAGCGACTTCAAGACGCCCACCGTCTGCATCGTCAAGCACGGCAATCCGTGCGGGTTGGCATCGGTCGTCGACCTCGCCGAGGCCTTCCGCCTGGCCCTCGAGGGTGACTCCGTCTCGGCGTACGGCGGGATCATCGGCGCCAACCGGGTGGTGGACGACGCGGCCGCGCGGGCGATCCGGCCCGGCTTCTTCGAGGCGATCGTGGCTCCCGGCTACACGCCCGAGGCGCTCGAGATCCTGCGCACCAAGAAGGGCTTCGAGATCATCGAGGTGCC
>DATJIJ010000034.1:0-27341 GCA_035493355.1 Candidatus Methylomirabilota bacterium | reverse complement strand
GCTCGGGCTGATGCCACACCCCGAGCGGGCCGCGGAGGCGGAGGTGGGCGGCACCGATGGCCTGCGGATCCTCCAGGCCCTCGACGCGTGGCTCGTTGCCCAGCCGGCGGTGGCGGAGCGTCGACTATGATTCGAGCCCTCCGAAGCGGTCCTGACGGAGGTCAATTGCCCGATGTCGGATGACGAGCGGGACGCCAGCGACGCACCAGCCGAACAGCCTACCGAACCGGTGGCGGAGAGCGGCCAGGCGGCGGAGCCCGGGCAGACGCCGAGCGAGGCCGAGGCATGGGTTGTCCCGCCCCAGCCTCCGGCGCCCAATCCGGACCTGATCCCGGCGCATCCCGTCCCGGCGACGCCGCTGAGCGAGGGCACCAAGTGCCCGCGCTGTGGGACCGACAATCGCCCGGGGATCGCCTTCTGCCGGGCCTGCGGCCAGCGGCTGATGGCGCCCGGCGCGCCTGCGGCAGTCGAGCGGCCCAGCCCACCGGAGGGGACGCAGGCCTGCCCGCGCTGCGGTACGCACAATCGAGCCGGGGTTGCCTTCTGCCAGAACTGTGGCGCCAACCTGAGGCCGCCAGACGCCGGCGTCGCCCCCCAACCGGCGGAGCCGGCGCGCGAGGCTCCTCGCCGCGCGATTCTCGGCCCGGTCGTGCTCCTCATCGGCGCAGCTGGGATGGCCACCGGCTGGCTCCTGCCCTTCGCCTTCGGAGGCGCCTCGCTCTGGGACCGCGCGTATGGCGCTCCGGGTGGCTATGGCCTCGCCTTCTGGCTCGGCTACCCCAGCCAGGGCTCGGTCGTCGAGATGGGCTACTTCGGGCTGGCTGCCCCGGTCCCGATCCTCGTGTTCCTCCTCTTCGACCTGGCCGTGGCCGGGCTGGTCCGCGCCGCACCGGGCAGGTTCCAGCGGATCGGTCTCCTCATCGCACTGGTCTGGGGCCTCGGGCTGGCCGCCCTCTTCCTCGTCGTCGAGCTGGTCGGCGGACCGGGGGGCGACGTGATATCGGTCCTCCGCGGCCTCTCGCCGGGCGGGATCATCTTCATGCTGGCCGGGCTGATCGTCACCATCGGCACCCTCACGCGTCTGTGGCGAGCCTGACGGTCGAGGGTGAGCCAACCCCGGTGAGCATCGCGGCGCCCGTGGAGCGCCACGGGCTGACCGAGGCCGAATACGGGCTCGTGGTCGATGCGCTCAACCGCGAGCCGAATGCCGTGGAGCTAGGCATGTTCGGCGCGATGTGGAGCGAGCACTGCGCCTACAAGCACTCGCGCCCCCTGCTCGGCGACCTGCCGTCACGCGGCGACCGGGTCCTGGTCGGCCCCGGGGAGAACGCCGGCGTCCTGGACATCGGTGACGGGCTGGCCGTCGTCTTCAAGGTCGAGTCGCACAACCATCCGAGCGCGGTGGAGCCCTACCAGGGGGCCGCCACGGGGGTGGGCGGCATCATCCGTGACATCTTCACGATGGGCGCCCGGCCGATTGCCCTCCTGAACTCGCTGCGCTTTGGCCCGCTCGATCCAGGCGGGGATGCCACCGGCCGGACCGATGCCGCGGCGGCTGCCCGGAACCGCTACCTCCTGGGTGGGGTGGTGGCGGGGATCGCCGGCTACGGCAACTGCATCGGCATCCCCGATGTCGGCGGCGAGATCGGCTTCGATGCGTCCTACAACGGCAACCCATTGGTGAACGCGATGTGCGTCGGCATCGCCCGCCACGACGAGATCACCCTCGCCCGGGCAGCCGGCCCTGGCAATGCGCTGCTGCTGGTCGGAGCGTCGACGGGCCGCGACGGGATCCAGGGCGCCAGCTTCGCGTCGGCGACCCTGGGCGAGGATCGCGAGGCGCGGCGGCCGGCGGTCCAGGTCGGCAACCCCTTCCTCGAGAAGCTGCTGATGGAGGCCTGCCTCGAGCTCTCCGCCTCCGAGTCGGTGGTGGCGATGCAGGACCTTGGCGCCGCCGGCCTGACCTGCGCCCTCGCCGAGCTGTCGGCGCGCGGCGGCTGCGGCGCGGAGGTCGACCTCGATCTCGTCCCGCGGCGCGAGCCGGGGATGACCCCGTACGAGGTGCTGCTCAGCGAGTCCCAGGAGCGAATGCTCCTCGTCGTGAGGGCGGGAGAGGAGGCCGAGGTGCAGGCCGTCTTCGAGCGCTACGAGCTCCATGCGGTGGTCATCGGTCGGGTCATCGCCGATCCGGTCGTTCGCGCGATGGCGGGCGGCAGCCTGGTCTGCGAGGTCCCTGGTCGCGCCCTCGCCGACGACGCGCCCCGCTACACGCCGCCGGCGGCCCCGCCGCGCGACCTCGCAAGTCGCCGGGCCGAGCGGCTCGACGACCTGGCCGCCGAGGCGCCGACCGCAGCCACCCTGCTTGATCTGCTGGGCAGCCCGAACGTTCGCAGCCGCAAGCCAATCTGGCGGCGCTACGACCACATGAACGGGACGAACACCCTTGTCGGCCCGGGTGCCGGCGACGCTGCGCTGCTGCGGATCAAGGGCACCAGCCGGGCGCTCGCCCTGTCGCTGGACGGGCCGGGCCGCATCGGCGCGCTCGATCCACGCCTGGCTGGCATGGCTGCGGTGGTCGAGGGTGCCCTCAACGTAGCGTGCAGCGGTGCGACGCCGATCGGGATCACGAACTGCCTCAATTTCGCGTCACCGGAGCGTCCCGTCGGCTACTGGGAGCTGGCCGAGGCGGTGGCCGGGATGGCCGAGGCATGCGTCGCCCTGGGGATGCCCATCGTCTCGGGCAACGTCAGCCTCTACAACGAGACCCCGGACGGCCCCATCCTCCCCACCCCGGTGGTGGGCACGGTGGGGCTGCTCGAGGATCGGGCACGCGCCGTCCCGATGCGCTGGTCGGCGGGGAACGAGATCTGGCTGTTGGGCACTCCCGCGTGGGACGCGAACGCGCTCGCAACGTCGGAGTTCGCCTGGCGTCGCGGCCGCTTCGGAGGGGAGCCCTCGCTCGACCTGGCTTCGGCCGGGAGGCTCGTTCGGCTGCTCCAGGACCTCGGCAACCGCGGCCTCGTCACCGGAGCGCACGATCTCTCGGTCGGTGGGATCGCGGTCGCGCTGGCGCGGATGGCGATCGCGTCGGGAGTTGGAGCCAGCATCGCCCTCCCGGCCGACGCGGCCGGCCTGCCAACCGCGAGTCTCTTCGGCGAGCGCGGAGGGAGGGCGCTGGTCGCGGTCAACCCGGCGGCCGCCGAGCAGGTCCGCGCTGCCGCGGATGCGGATGAGGTTGGCGCGGTGAAGCTGGGGGCCGTCGCGGGCGATGTCCTGCGACTCTCGTTTGGGGAAGGGCGCCTGACGCTGGGCCTCGCTCAGCTGGCCGCTTCCTGGACGACGCCCTTCGAGGTCGGCTAGCCCGCCGCCTCGTCCCTTGCCGGCTCCGGCGCCTCCTCGAGTGCCTGGATGGCCAGGATGGCCGCGACCGGCCGCTTCCGAAGCCTGCTCCCGGGGCGGCGCCGCTCCTTGGCGGGCACGGTGGAATGGATGTCCTGGATCCCGTCGCGGGCACGCTCGGTGAGCTGGTAGACCGCCTCGAGGCCGTCCGAGGGGACGCCCTCGGCGAACATCTCGCAGAAGACGTCGACGATCTCCGGGTCGAACTGGGTGCCGGCGTTGGCGCGCAGCTCGGCCAGCGCGTGCTCATGGTCGCGGGCGTTGCGATACGGGCGGTCGTGGATCATGGCGTGATAGGCGTCCGCGACCGCGACGATGCGGGCGCCCAACGGGATCTCCTTGCCCCGCAGTCCATGCGGGTAGCCGCCGCCGTTGAAGCGCTCGTGATGATGGAGGACGACCGGGACGGCCTCGCGCAGCGAGGTGGCCTGCTCGAGGATCACCTGGCCGATGCGCGGGTGCTCCCCGATCGCCTGCCACTCCTGGTCGGAGAGGGCGCTGCGCTTGTCGAGGATCTCGAGCGGCACGGCCAGCTTGCCGAGGTCGTGGAGGAGGCTGGCGATCCGGATCCGCTCGATGTCGTCCTGCGGCAGGCCCATCTGCAGCGCCATCCCGGTGGCCAGGGTGGCGATCATGTCTGACGGCTGCCCGTGGTGGTGCGCCTGCGGTGCCAGGACCGATGCCAGCGCATCGGCCGCCGTATCGCTGGCCCACTGCCCGATGGCGGTGGCGGCGGCACGTCGCTCGGCCGAGATGGGCGCGCGACGGACCGGTGCGTTGTCGTCGACCGCGCGATAGCGGTAGGTGCGGTTGCGGCCGAGCGACTTCGCGGCGTACATCGCCGCATCGGCCTGGTCGACCAGCCGGTCTGACTGCAGCTGCGACCCGAGGTCGCCGGCCACACCGATGCTGATGGTGACCTGGAGCGTCTGGCGGGGAGCCACGGTCAGAGGGTGGTCCATCACCAGCTGGCGCAGCTTCTCGGCCAGGACGGTCGCTTCCTCCGGGGTCGTCTCCGGGAGGATGAGCATGAACTCCTCGCCGCCGTAGCGGCCGAACAGGTCGCTGGCGCGGATGTTGTCGCCGATGACGCCAGCAATCTCGCGCAGCACCCGGTCGCCCGTGTGATGCCCGTAGGTGTCGTTGATCGGCTTGAAGCGGTCGATATCGATGAATGCGACGGAGAGCCACTTCTGATGACGCGTGGCTCGCTCGATCTCGGTGCCGAGAGTGCTGAGCAGGGTCTCGCGGTTGGCGACCCCGGTCAGCCGGTCGTGCGCCGCTCGCGCCTCGACCTGCACGAAGGCGCCGCTCGCCGCGTTGAAAGCCTCCGCGAGCCGGCGCTCGGCGGGGGTGCCGGCCACCTTCAGCCGAATGGGCTGCTCGCTGGTGAGGGTCGCTTCGAGTGCGGCTGCCACGCGCCCCAGCCGGAGGCCGAAGTAGATCCAGCAGACGAGCGCGACAACGGTCGCGCCGGCCCCCCCGGCGAGGACGATGATGGCGCTGAAGGCGAAGCGCTGATGGGTGTCGGCAACGACCGCGACCGTGAGCCCGACCATCGCCAGCAGCACCACCGGCACTGGGGCCAGGAATCCGAGTGCCCTGATGAGTCGAAGCATCTACCGTCCAATTTCGCGAGGGGTTGCCACCCTTGATGGCCGGAGCATGGCCGTCGCACCCCCCGACTTCCATGGCCTGATCGTCACCTCCGTCGCTCGCCGTGGCAGTCCGGAAGGCGTTCGGGCCGCGTGTGGGGTGTGGGGCAGTACTCGGGCGGTACCTTCGTTCGCTGGGACGTCCGGTGCCTGCCGGCTCCGGTATCATCAGCACGTGCCTCGACCCGACCTCGCCCGCTGATCACGGTGCGAAGGACCGCCCTGCCGGCTCCTGAATCCGAGGCGGGACCGCACCTCAGCGAGCTTCCGATCTACGAGCCGCACGGACCGCGCGAGGAGTGCGGGGTGGTCGGGGTTCATGCCCCGGGCCTGCCGGTTGCGCACCTCACCGCGCTCGGCCTCCATGCCCTCCAGCATCGCGGGCAGGAATCGGCCGGGATCGCGGTCTCCGATGGTTCACGGCTGACGCTGCACAAGCGGCTCGGGCTGGTGGGGCAGGTCTTCGACGAGGAGACGCTGACGCGGCTCGATGCCGGCCAGGAGGGTGCCTTCGATGGGCACGCTGCGCGCCTGGCGATCGGGCACACCCGGTACAGCACCACCGGGTCGAACAGCCTCCCCAACGTCCAGCCGGTCTATGCCTCGAGCGAGCTCGGCGAGCTCATGCTCGGGCACAACGGCAACCTGACCAACGCGACCTGGCTGCGTGACGAGCTGACCGAGCAGGGGATCGAGTTCGTGACAGCCAGCGACACGGAAGTGCTCGCCAAGCTGATCGCACACGCGCCGGGGCGCAGCTGGGCGCAGCGGGTCGAGCACGCCTTCCATCGAGCGTCGGGCGCGTTCACCTTCACGATGCTCACCGGCAATGCGCTCGTGGCGGCCCGCGACCCCGTGGGCTTCCGGCCGCTGGCGCTGGGCCGGCTGCACGACGACGCCGGGCGGCCGGCAGGCTGGGCGGTTGCCTCGGAGAGCGTCGCGCTCGATGCCATGGGCGCTACATTCGTGCGCGACGTCGAAGCAGGCGAGATCCTCACCATCGACGACGATGGGGTCCACGCCTCGCGTCCCGGCGTCAGCGCCGAGGCGAGCGACGCCCGCGAGCGCCTGTGCGTCTTCGAGTTCGTCTACCTGGCCCGACCCGACAGCGTCATCGGTGGCCGCCTCCTCTACGAGGCGAGGCTGCGGATGGGACGGCGCCTGGCGATCGAGCATCCAGCGGATGCCGACCTGGTGATCCCGGTCCCTGACTCGGCGATCCCCGCCGCCATCGGCTATGCGGAGCAGTCCGGGCTGCCGTTCCGGGAGGGCCTCATCAAGAACCGATACGTCGGCCGCACCTTCATCCAGCCGGGCCAGACCTCCCGCGAGGCGTCCGTCCGGCTGAAGTTCAACCCGCTCCCCGAGGTCCTCTCCGGGAAGCGGGTGGTGGTCGTGGACGACTCGATCGTGAGGGGCACCACCACCGGCCCGATCGTCGCGATGCTGCGCCGCGCCGGGGCACGCGAGGTACACGTCCGGATCCACTCGCCGCAGATGAAGTACCCCTGCTACATGGGGGTCGACACGGGCCGTCGGGCGGAGCTGATCGCGGCCAACCTGTCGCTCGACGGGATCCGGCAGCAGATCGGCGCGGACAGCCTCGGCTACCTGTCGCAGGAAGGGCTTCTCTCCGCCGTCGGGGGCGATGAGCGGCGTCATTGCACCGCCTGCTTCGACGGCAACTACCCGGTGGACGTGCCGCTGGACGTCGACAAGTTCGCACTCGAGCGCGGCTGAGCGCATGGGCGAGAGCTACCGCGGCGCCGGAGTGGACATCGACGAGGCGAAGCGCGCGGTGGACCTCATCGCGCGTGCCGCGGCCACGACCAACACGCCAGCGGTGCTGGGCGGGGTGGGCGGCTTCGGCAGCCTCTTCCGGTTCGATCCGAGCACCCATCCCGACCCGGTGCTGGTGGCATCGACCGACGGGGTCGGCACGAAGCTGAAGCTGGCGATCGCGCTCGAGCGCTACGACAGCATCGGCGTCGACCTGGTCCACCACTGCATCAACGACATCGCGGTGCAGGGTGCCGATCCGCTCTTCTTCCTCGACTACCTCGCCGTCGGGCGGCTGCGGGCGGAGGTGGCCGCCGAGATCGTGACCGGCATCGCCAACGCCTGCGCGGCCGCCGGGATCGCGCTCGTCGGCGGCGAGACGGCGGAACTCCCGGACCTCTACCGCGGCGATGACTTCGACCTCGCAGGCTTCATCGTCGGGGTCGTGGCTGCGGCGGACGTGATCAATGGCAGTGGGGTTCGGGAGGGCGACGCGCTGCTTGGCCTGCCGTCGAGCGGACTGCACACCAACGGCTACTCCCTGGCGCGCCAGGTGTTCGACCAGGAGGACTGGTCGCGCACCGCTCCGGGCCTGGAGGGGACGATCGGAGAGGCCCTGCTCGAGCCGCATCGGTCGTACCTCGACGAGATCCGGATCCTGCGCCGCGCGATGCGCGCCGCCGGAGGCGACGCCCTCTCCTTCGCGCACATCACCGGCGGCGGCTGGGTCGACAACATTCCGCGGACCCTGCCCGCCGGCCTGGGCGTAGCGGTCGAGCTGGGATCGTGGCCCGTCCCGCTCATCTTCAGCCTCATCCAGGAGCGAGGCGACATCGCCGACGACGAGATGGTCCGCACCTTCAACCTGGGCATCGGCCTGACCTGCGTCGTCCGCCCCGAGCACGAGGAGGCGGCTCTCGCTGCCCTGCCTGAGGCTCGCCGCGTCGGAACAGTGGTGAGCGTGCCACTCGGCTCCGCGCGCGTCACATTCGCCTAGGCCGATGCGGCTCGGCGTCCTGGTCTCTGGCCGCGGCTCGAACCTCGAGGCGGTGCTCGACGCGATCGCCGACGGCCACCTTCCGGCAGTCGAGGCGGCGATGGTGATCGCCAACCGGCCGGGGATCCGGGCGCTCGAGGTCGCGGCCCGACGCGGGGTGCCGTGGCGCCTCCTGGCGCGTGACGAGTTCCCGAGCGCCGATCTGCGCGACGGGGCAATCGGCCGAGCCCTCGCTGAGGCGAGCTGCGACGTGGCGCTGCTGGCGGGCTACGACCAGGTGCTGCGCCCCTCGTTCTTCGACGGGTTCGCCGGCCGGACGATCAATATCCACCCCTCGCTCCTTCCGCGGCATGGCGGGCGGGGCATGGTGGGCCTGGCGGTGCATGCCGCCGTGCTGGCCGCGGGTGACGCTGAGACCGGGGTGACGATCCACGACGTGACCCCGGTCCTCGACGCCGGACCCGCCATCAAGCAGGTCCGCATCCCCGTCATTCCCGGTGAGTCGGCGGACGATCTGGCCGATCGGGTACTCGAGATTGAGCACAGGACGCTGGTGGCGGTGCTTGCGGAGCTATCTGGTAGCATGACCGCCGCGTCGCAAGCGCCGATCCGCGCGCTGCGGTAACCGGGAGAGGTTCCTTCCCATGCCTGACGGCCTGCCGGATCCGGGGAAGATCTGGAACGACTTCATCACCAACCCGCTGGTCCAGACCGCGGGCACGCTCATCGTCATCTACGTCGTCCTGCTCTGGCTGGGCACTGCCTACTGGGCGTTCCGCGACATGCAAGCCAGGTCCGAGAACCCGATCCTCCCGTACTTCGCATCGGCCCTGATCATCTTCTTCACCCCGCTCCTCTTCCTCTTCGCCGTGGTGCTCTACCTGATCGTTCGCCCCCGCGAGTCGCTGGCGGAGGTCTACGAGCGCTCCCTTGCCGAGGAATCGCTGCTCGCCGAGGTCGAGAAGAACGAGCTCTGCCCGGTCTGCCGTGACCGCGTCCACGCCGATTGGCTCGTCTGCCCCAACTGCCGAACCCGCCTCCACCGCGTCTGCCCGTCGTGCAGCCGGCTGGCCGATCCGGAGTGGCCACTGTGCGCGTATTGCGGGCATGAGTTCCAGCGGCCGGCAGCCCGCCCGGTGGAGCGGGTGATGGAGCGAACCGAGCCGGTACGACCCGCTGAGCGCGCCCCGGACCTCGCCACCGAGCCAGGGCTCCGTCCCGCCTCCAACCCCTGACCAGCACCACGCCGGTGGAGCCGCCCCGGCCCGAGCTGTGGAACGCTGAGCCCCCTGCCAGCCCCGATCGCGACCTGCTGAGGCGCCACGGCGTCCTTCAGGCCATCTCGGTGGTGCTGATCACCGCCGGGATCGTCCTCCCCATCGTCGCGCTGGCGACCACCAAGGACCTCCTCTCGGACGTCGAGGACCCCTCGGCCGTCCAACGGCTCCTCGGCCCGCTGCTGCTGCTCGTGGTCGGCGGCCTGCTGCTGGTGATCGGCCTGGTGCTCAACGCGATCCGCTCCCTGATCGTGCGCGCGGCCCTTCCGCCCGAGCGCTATCGCGGGCCGGCCGTCTTCGTCCTGCTCCTGATGGCGCTCATCTTCGGAACCATCGTCGCGCTCGGGGCTGGAGACGCGGCGCTCGCGCTCTTCAACGGTGGCCCGCTCTCGGTGGGCGGGTCGCTGCTGCTCCTCACCTCGACCCAGATCGGCCTGCTGGTGGTCACCGGCGGGCTCGTCGTCGCCCCGCGGGCGCTCGCCGGCGTCCGGCTGATGGGGAAGACGGGACTCGTACGAAGCCTGCTGATCGGAGTCGGGGCGGCGATTCCGGCCTGGATCGGCGCGACCCTGCTTGGCGCTCTCGCCGCAACGATCCTTCAGGCGTTCGGCCTGAGTGAGGCCGCCGGGCCCGCAGACCGGTTCATCCAGCGGGGCGACCCGACGGTGATCCTGATCGCCTTCCTGCTCGTCGCCCCGGTCGCCGAGGAGATCTTCTTCCGCGGCGTCGTCTTCAACGCCTGGGAACGCGAGCGCGGGACGAGGGTGGCGGTCATCGGCTCGGCCCTCCTCTTCGCCGCAATCCACACCAGCCTCTTCGCCCTCGTGCCGATCTTCGCGCTGGGCGTGGCCCTTGCCCTCCTCTACCGGTCAACCCGCAGCCTGGTCGCGACGATGGCGCTGCATGCCGGCTTCAATGCCATCTCCGTCGCCATCGCCCTCCTCGAGCGACAGGGAATCATCACCCTCCCGACCTGATCCGTAATGCGCCCATAAGCGACCGATGAGGCTCGCTCGCTAGCCTCATCGGGTGTCCGCAGCCTCACGACCGATGCTCGCCCTCGTGCCGGAAGGCCGCCGTGCCTCCGCCAGCCTGGCCATGCGGCTCGCGCGGGTCGGTGCCGCCGCGCTGCCCGATGACGAGCTCCTCTCCCTCGTCCTTGGCGGTCGCACGGCGGTCTCCGACGCGCGTGCCCTGCTCGAGCCCTATGGCCTCGCGGGGCTGGCGACGGCGGGAGCACGCGAGCTGCCGATCGGACCGCGCCGTGCGGCGGCGGTCGTGGCCGCTGTCGAGCTCGGCCGTCGCGTGGCGTCCGCCTGGCCGGTCCCCGGCTGGCGGATCAGGGCTCCCGCCGACCTCGCCGAGCGGCTCCTGCCCGCGATGGGACATCTCGAGCAGGAGGAGCTGCGCTCGGTGCTCCTCAACACGAAGAACAGCGTGACCGGGATGGTGACCGTCTACGCGGGCAACCTTGCCGGCTCATCGGTCCGGGTGGGAGAGGTCTTCCGGGAAGCGGTGCGGCGTCAATCGGCCGCCATGGTGGTCGTCCACAACCACCCGTCCGGGGATCCGTCGCCATCGGCCGAGGACCTCCGCATCACCCGCGAGCTGGCGGAGGCGGGGCGGCTCCTCGACATCGAGCTGCTCGACCATCTCGTGATCGGCCACGGCCGGTGGGTGAGCCTGCGCTCGCTGGGCGCCCTGTGAAAGTCAGCTAAGAGGCCAGCAGGCGATAGAGCCCGCCAGCCGAAAGGTCGACCAGGTAGATCTCGCCATCCTCACCCTCGCCAAAGGACGAGACGTTGAGGCCGGACTGGGCGAGCACGCGGGGAGTCACGCCGCCATCGGTCGAGAGCGTCCAGATCGTGCCCGAGCAATAGTCCGAGAAGAGGTAGGTGCCGGCCATGGACGGCTGCTGGGTGCCGCGGTACACGTAGCCACCGGTCACCGAGCATCCTTCGTCGTGGCTGTATTCGGCGACCGGAGGGACCGAGGTGACGCTGTCGCACACCCCGAAGCAATGCGTCCCCTCGACTGGGTTCCAGCCGTAGTTCTCGCCACCCCGGGAGGCGGCGGGCTGCCGGTCGATCTCCTCCCATCGGTTCTGGCCGACGTCACCGATGTACAGGTCGGCGGTGGCGCGATCGAAGCTGAAGCGCCACGGATTGCGCAGGCCGTAGGCCCAGATCTCGGGGAGTCCGGCGCCGGGAGCGATGCCCCCGGGCGCGTATGGGTTGGTCTCCGGAATCGCGTACTGCTTGCCGGCCGCGTGCGCGCCGTCCACGTCGATGCGCAGGATCTTGCCGAGCAAGACCTGGCGGTTCTGGCCGTTGCCGAACGGGTCTCCGCCGGATCCGCCGTCGCCGAGGCCGATGTACAGGTAGCCATCCGGACCGAAGGCGATCTCACCACCATTGTGGTTGGCGAACGGCTGGTCGAGGGTGAAGATGATCCGCTCGCTTCCCGGGTCGGCGCTGCTGTGGTCGGGCGACGCCGTCAGCTCGGAGATGACCGTGGCGCCATCGCCGCGACGGCTGTAGTGCACGAAGACCCGACCGTTTGACGCGAAGTCCGGATGGAAGGCAAGTCCCAGCAGGCCGCGCTCGCCACCTGACTCGACCCGGTCGGAGATGTCGACGAAATCGCGGTCCCGCAGCGTCCCATCCGGGTTGACCACCCGGATCCGGCCCGCCTGCTCGTTGACGAACAGCCGCCCGCTGCCGTCGCCCGCGTTGGTGGTGCCGATCGGGCTGTCGAGCCCCGCCACGACCGCCTCCAGCCGGACGCCCGTCAGCGGCGCCACGCTGGGCGGGATGGAGGGAGCGGCTGGGCTCGAAGCGGCCGAGGTGCTCGGCACCGCCGAGGGGGACGCGGAACCCGTGGCACTCGGGCTGACGGTGGAGGAGGCGCAGCCGGCCAGCAGCAGGAGCGCAAGCCCACCTGCCGCGATCCGCCCCTGGGGACCGTGGATCACCTGCATGTCGGCCACAGCCTACCCGGGGTTGGATGGGGTACGGTTGCGCCCAGACCGATGACGACGACCCGAGCAGCTCTCAAGCACGCCGCCGAGGCCGCCCAAGCCGCGACCGAGCCCGGGCCCGACGCCGTCGGTACCCGCCGCTCGATCCTCATCGAGGCCGTCGACCCCGAGATCGATGGCGGAGCGTCGCCGGTCAAGCGCGTGGTGGGGGACGGGCTCCGCGTCACGGCCGACATCTTCGCGGAGGGTCACGGGCTGCTGGACGCGGCCCTGCTCCTCCGCCGGGAGGACCAGTCGCGTTGGAGCGAGACCCCCATGCGCCTCGTCTCGAACGACCGCTGGAGCGGCACTGTCGCACTGCGGCGCAACGCGCGACATCGGTACACGATCGAGGCCTGGCGTGACGCGATCGGGTCATGGCGCGAGGGGATCACGAAGAAGCGGGAGGCCGGACAGCGGATCGCCGCCGAGCTCGCCGAGGGTCGAGCCCTGCTCGCGGCCGCGATGGGACGGGCTCGGGGCAAGGACGCCGACCAGATCGGGGATGCGCTGGCGCGCGAGGGACGCGCCCGCACCGACCAGGGCCGCGTCGCAGTCCTCACCGACGAGGCGGTCGTGGCGGCGGCCCGCCGCCATCCCGATCGAGCGGCCGCGACGCGCTATCGGCACGAGCTGCCGCTGATGGTCGACCGTGAGCTGGCTCGGTTCTCGGCCTGGTATGAGCTCTTCCCGCGTTCCCAGGGCCGCGACCCGGCTCATCCGACAGCGACCACCCTGCGGGAGGCCGAGTGGCGCCTCCCGCAGATCGCGGCGATGGGCTTCGACGTCGTCTACCTGCCGCCGATCCACCCGATCGGCCGCACCAACCGGAAGGGGCGGGACAACGCGGTCACCGCGCGGCGCGGCGACCCAGGCTCGCCGTGGGCGATCGGCCGAGATGGCGGTGGCCACACCGCCGTTGCCGCGGAGCTCGGCGGCCTCGATGCGCTCGACCATTTCCGCCGCAAGGCCGAGGCGCACGGCCTGGAAGTGGCCCTGGACCTCGCGCTGCAGGCATCCCCCGACCACCCCTGGGTCAAGCAGCATCCGGAGTGGTTCCGGCACGCACCCGACGGCACGATCATGTACGCCGAGAATCCGCCGAAGCGCTACGAGGACATCTACCCCTTCGACTTCGCCGGCGGCGACGCGGCCGACCGCGAAGCGCTCTGGCGGGCCTGGCTCGAGGTGGTGATGACCTGGGTCGGACGCGGCATCCGCATCTTCCGCGTCGACAACCCGCACACCAAGCCGGTCGCCTTCTGGGGGTGGCTGATCGCCCAGGTGCAGGCCGCTGACCCCGGAGTCATTTTCCTTGCCGAGGCCTTCACCACCCCGAAGCGGATGAAGGCGCTGGCCAAGGCCGGCTTCAGCCAGAGCTATACCTACTTCACGTGGCGGGATACCCGGGATGCGCTGCGCGACTACCTGACCGAGCTCACCGCCGGCTCGATGCGGGAGTACTTCCGCGGCAACCTCTGGCCCAACACGCCGGACATCTTGCCCCACCACCTCGACCACGGCCGCCCGGCCTTCCTGATCAGGACGGTGCTGGCGGCCACCCTCTCCCCGTCGTGGGGCATTTACTCCGGCTTCGAGCTGTGCGAGGGCGGGCGCCTGGAGGACCGGGAGGAGTACGCCCACAGCGAGAAGTACGAGATCCGCGCCCGAGACTGGGATGCGAAGGGAAACATCAAGTCGCTGATCACCGGCCTGAACCGACTGCGGCACGAATGGGGTGCCCTCCGGCTGAACGACAACCTGCGCTTCGAGCCGGTCACCGGCGACCAGACCCTCTTCTATCGCAAGGCCTTGGCCGCCGGCGACATCGACCCCCTCAGCGGCAACCCGAGCCGATGGCGCGACCCGGTCTACGTCGCGGTGAACTGCGATCCGGAACGCGCGGAGAGCGCGATCCTGCATCCCGACCTGGCGGCGATCGGCATCGGGTGGGACGAGCCGTACCTGATGGTCGACCTCCTGACCGGCCGCTCCCGGCGGCTGCACGGGGCGGAGATCCGGGTCGAGCTGAACCCGGCGCGGCTCCCGTATCGGGTCTTCACGATTCGGCGCGCCTCCGGCTCCGCCGCGAGGTGACGGGCGATTCCGGCAGCCTCCTCGGCGCGACGCCGGGGGAGGGCGGCACCACCTTCCGGCTGTGGAGCGAGCATGGCGAGGCGGTCGAGCTCTGCCTCTTCGACGCCGGTGGCGTGGAGCGGCGCCTCCCGCTGACGCGGGGCGCGTCCGGCGTCTGGCAGGCAGAGGTCGCGGATGTCGGCGAGGGGCAGCGCTACGGCTACCGCGTCCATGGGCCGTTCGACCCGGAGCGCGGAAACCGCTTCAATCCGGCCAAGTTGCTGCTCGACCCGTACGCGCGACTGGTCGAGGGCCCGATCACGCTCCGCGACGAGCACTTCAGCCATGCCGAGGGCCCGGGACCGGATGGTCGGGACTCGGCGCGATTCACCCCCAAGGGAATCGTCCAGCGTCCGCTCCCGCCGATCGACGATGCCGAACGCCCGCGGGTGCCGTTGGCCGAATCGGTCATCTACGAGCTCCATGTCAAGAGCTTCACGCGCCTGCATCCGGACATCCCCGAACCGCTGCGGGGCACGTACGCGGGCCTGGCCCACCCAGCCGCGATCGCCCACCTGCGCACGCTGGGCGTCACCGCCGTGGAGCTGCTGCCCGTGCAGCAGCCGCTGACCCCCAGCTTCGTGCTCGATCGGGGTCAGATCGACTACTGGGGCTACAACACGATCGCCTTCCTCGCCCCCGACCCTCGCCTGGCGGCGACGGCCGACCCCCGGGCCGAGCTGCGGGAGGCGATCCGCATCCTCCACGAGGCGGGAATCGAGGTGCTCCTCGACGTCGTCTACAACCACACCGGGGAAGGGAACCAGCTTGGGCCGACCGTCTCGTTCCGCGGGATCGACAATCCGGCCTACTACCGCCTCGATCCGAAGCACCCGAGCAGGTACCGGAACGAATCGGGAACCGGGAACACGCTGGACGCCACGCATCCCGCGGTGGTGCAGCTGGTCCTCGACAGCCTCCACACCTTCGCCAACGAGTACGGCGCCGATGGATTCCGCTTTGACCTGGCGACGGTGCTGGGCCGTACCGGCCGCGGCTTCTCGGTCAGGGCGCCGCTCTTCGCAGCGATCACCGCGGATCCACGGCTGGCAGGCCTCAAGCTCATCGCCGAGCCATGGGATCTCGGCGTGCTCGGCTACCGCCTCGGCGAGTTCCCGGCCGGCTGGAGCGAATGGAACGGCCAGTACCGCGACGTCATCAGGCGCTTCTGGGCGGGGCTCGAGCACGCGCCAGGAGACGTCGCACAGCGCATCGGCGGCTCGCGCGACCTGTATCCGATCTCGCGACGCGGGCCAGCCGCATCGGTCAACTTCGTCACCTCGCATGACGGCTTCACGATGCGCGACCTGGTGAGCTACGCGGTGAAGCACAACGAGGCGAACGGCGAGGGCAACCAGGACGGCGACAACGCGGACGACTCCCTCAACTTCGGGATCGAGGGCGACACCGATGACGAGGCGATCCTCGACCTCCGCGACCGGCAGCGACGCGGCCTGCTGGCGACCCTGCTTGCCTCCCGTGGGGCGACGATGCTCCTCTCCGGCGACGAGATGGGGCGAACGCAGCTGGGCAACAACAACGCGTACAGCCAGGACAACGAGGTCAGCTGGCTCGACTGGCGTCCCGCGCCACGCGATGCGGCCCTCCTGCCGTTCGTGCAGTACCTCATTGCGCTGCGCCGGGCGCACCCGCTGTTGCGCCACGGCAGCCCCTCGGTCGTGGGCACCGCCCCGCTCACCCTCCTCATCACGGCCGATGGCGGAGGAGCGGGTCCCGATACCGCCCTGCTGCTGGCGCTGAACCCGACGGACGTGCCGGCGCTGGTCCACCCGCCGGCCGAGCTGCCTCATCGATGGGTCCGCTACCTCGACTCGGCGGATGCGGATCCCGGCGCGCTCGCGGGCAACGCAGTGCGGCCGGAAGGACGAACCATCGAGCTCGGCGGGCGGAGCGTCGTGCTCCTCGGCCTGCCGTCCGACGTGGCTGGCTAGGCGGCGCGCCGAAGGAAGAGGACGCTCAGCGGAGGGACGGTGATCACCGCCGAAGCGGGCTGGCCGCCCCACGGCTCGTCGCCGGCCTCGATCGGCCCACGGCCTCCCCCGTCCCCGCCGTAGTCGATGGCATCGGTGTCCAGGACGACATCCCACCGACCACTTGCCGGGAGCCCGAGCCGGTATCGGCGGCGGGCGGTGGAGGCGCCGTTCTGGACGACGACCATGACCTCCTCCGAGGCACCGGGGAGCGCGCCCCGACGGAGCCAGGCGACGACCGATGCATCGGACGCGCCCTCGCCGTCGATCCAGGCGAATCCCTCCGGGTCGGCGTCGCGCGCCCAGAGCGACGGCGACGCGTGGTACAGGGCGGCCAGGTCGGAGAGGTAGGCCGCGAACGCATCCCGCGCTGGATCGCCCTCCGCCTCGTGCCAGGGAAGCTCGCGATCGTGATTCCACTCGGTCGTGGGCGCCAGCTCCGAGCCCATGAAGAGCAGCTTCTTGCCGGGCTGACCGACCTGGTTGGCGAGGAGTGAGCGGAGGCCGGCGAACTGCTGCCCGGGGGTTCCCCGCATCTTCCCGAGCAGGGGGCGCTTCATGTGCACCACCTCGTCGTGCGACAGCGGCAGGATCCAGCGCTCCGCGTCGAGGTAGAAGCCGCGGAAGGTGATCTCGCGCCGGTGCCGCCAGCGCTGCTCGGGGCGCTTGCGGAAGTAGACGAGGGTGTCGTGCATCCAGCCGAGATCCCACTTGAAGTCGAATCCCAGGCCGCCTTCCGCAACGGGATGGCTCACCCCCTTGAAGTCCGTCGACTCCTCCGCGATCGTGATCACCCCGGGCAGCCCTTCGCGAACGCGCGTATTCAGCTCCTGGAGGAATGAGATCGCCTCCAGGTTGTGGTTCCCGCCGAGCGCGTTGGGCGTCCACTGTCCCTTCTTGCGCGAATAGTCCAGGTAGAGCATCGAGGCGACGGCATCGACCCGCAGTCCGTCGACGTGGGACTCCTCGAGCCAGTAGCGGGCATTGCCGATGAGGAAGTCGCGGATCGCCGGGCGGCCGTAGTCGAAGACGATCGTTCCCCAATCGGGATGATCGCGGCGCTGGGGGTCGGGATCCTCGTAGAGATGCGTCCCGTCGAAGCGGGCCAGCCCGTAGCCATCGCGCGCGAAGTGGGCGGGGACCCAGTCGAGGATCACCCCAATCCCGGACCGATGGAGCAGGTCGACCATGCCCCGCAGCTGGTCAGGCGATCCGTATCGAGCGGTTGGGGCGTGGAAGGCGGTCACCTGGTAGCCCCACGATCCGTAGAACGGGTGCTCGGCCAGCGGCAGCAGCTCGACATGCGTGAAGCCGAGCCGGAGGCAATGCTCAGCCAGGAGCGGCCCGATCTCCTCGTAGGTGAGGAACCTGCCGCGCGGGCCGCGCCGCCACGACCCGAGGTGGACCTCGTAGATCCGCATCGCGGACCGCTGCAGGTCGCGGACTGCCCGCTCCGCGAGCCACGCCTCGTCCGACCAGGCATGCGCGGACGGGGCGGGCACGTGCGTCGCGCTGCCGCGCGGCACGTCCATCGCCTGGCCGTAGGGATCGGACTTGTGGCGGGTCCGGCCGTCGGCGCCGGCTACCACGTACCGGTACCGCTCCCCGGCGGTGATGCCCGGGACGAAGGCATGCCACACGCCAGTGGCGGCGTCCAGGATCATCGGCACCGCGTCGGGATGCCAGTTGCAGAACGCCCCGGTCACGCTGACCCGGCGTGCGTTCGGCGCCCACACCGAGAACGCCACGCCATCGGTCCCATCGACGCTGCCGAGATGCGCGCCGAAGGTCTGCCAGGGTCGCGCGGGCTGCCGCTGGTGCGCCATCGTCGTCACCTTAGCGAACGATGGTCAGGGGCGACTTCGCATTGCCCGTCGCTGGCCGATCCGTCACACTTGGAATCCCAGCTGGAGGCACCTTGGGCATCTTCGACGGCCTGCTCGGGCTCCTCTCGCACGACGTCGGGATCGACCTCGGCACCGCGAACACGCTCGTCACCGTTCGCCACCGCGGGATCGTGATCTCCGAGCCGAGCGTCGTCGCGATGGACACGCGCACGCGGAGGGTCCTCGCCATCGGGGCCGAGGCGAAGCGGATGGTGGGCCGCACCCCGGCCAACATCGTAGCGATCCGGCCGCTGCGGGACGGGGTCATCAGTGACTTCGACGTGACCGAGCAGATGATCCGGTACTTCATCCAGAAGGTCCACGACCGATACGCCCGCATCCCGCGGCCGCGGGTCCTGGTCGGCATCCCGTCGGGCGTGACCGAGGTCGAGAAGCGCGCCGTCCGCGACGCGACGCTGAACGCCGGGGCCCGCTGGGCGCGGCTGATCGAAGAGCCGATGGCGGCGGCCATCGGCGCGGGACTGCCCGTGAGCGAGCCGACCGGGTCGCTGATCGTGGACATCGGCGGCGGCACGACCGAGGTGGCGGTCATCAGCCTCGGCGGGATCGTGGTCAGCCGCTCGATTCGGATCGGTGGCGACGAGATGGATGGCGACGTGGTCAGCTTCGCGCGCCGCGAGTACAACCTGCTGATGGGCGAGCGGACCGCCGAGGAGATCAAGATCGCGGTCGGCTCCGCCTACCCGATGGAGACCCCGCGCACCGTCACATTCCGTGGCCGCGACCTCCTGACGGGCCTTCCCCGCGGGGTCGAGGTCGGGAGCGACCAGATCCGCGAGGCGCTCGAGCCATCGGTCGCGCAGATCATCGACGCGATCAAGGAGACCATCGAGGAGACGCCGCCCGAGCTGGTGGCGGACATCATGGACCAGGGGATCGTGCTGGCCGGGGGCGGCGCGCTGCTGATCGGCCTCGACAAGCGCGTCGCCGAGGCGACCCAGATGCCGGTCCACGTGGCGGACGATCCCCTCACCTGCGTGGTGCGCGGCACCGGCAAGGTGCTCGAGGAGCTGGACACCCTCGAGCGGGTGATGGTGAGCGAGCAGTTCACCCGCGCGCCGCGCTAGGACGGGCATGCTCGACGGCAGCCCGCACCGACGCTCACGGGCCGGTCTCTGGTTCGCGGCCGGCACGGTCGTCTCGCTCCTCCTGCTGCTCGCCTCGCGCACCCCGCAGGCGCTGACCCTTCAGCAGGCCACCGCCCATGCGCTGGACCCGCTGCGTGGCGCGATCAGCGGCGTCGGCTCGGGGATCACCGGCTTCTTCACGACCATCGGTGAGATCGACCGGCTGCGATCGGAGAACGACCGACTGCAGGCGCAGCTCGCCGGCGCCGAGGCGCGACTGGCCGAGCTGCGGGAGGCGGCCGCCGAGAACGCGGAGCTGCGCGGCCTCCTGGGCCTGACCACCTCCCTTCAGATGGACCTGCTGCCGGTCCGCATCCTCGGCCGGGACCCGAGCAACTTCAGCTGGGAGATCGGCATCGACGCTGGCACCGACGATGGGATCGCGGTCGGGATGCCGGTGGTGGCCGCAGCCGACGGCGCGGGCGCGCTGGCGGGCAGCGTGATCGCGGTTGGCTCGGACTCGGCGACAGTCCGGCTGGTGGTCGACGCCCGCTCCAGCGTGGTGGCGATCGACCAGCAGACCCGTGCCCTCGGCCTCGTCCAGGGACAGCTCGGCGGGCAGCTGGTGATGGTCCAGGTGCAGGCCACCGATGCAGTGGCGGTGGGTGACGCCGTCGCCAGCGCCGGCCTCACCCTCACCGATGCCGGCGGCGGCGGGATCGGACGCAGCCCTTACCCGCGCGGCCTCCTGATTGGCACGATCCAGGCGCTCGAGCTCGATTCCGACGGCCTCACCCAGGTCGCCTTCGTGCGACCCGCGCTCGACTTCACGCGGATCGAGCGTCTCCTCGTGGTCCTGCACTTCGACCAGGACTGACCTTGGGGAGTTGCGTCCGCGCAACTGGGCCCATCGGCACCGCGCGTGCGGACCAACGGGGCATGGGCTTGAGCACGCTCGCCCGATACGGTGGCAGCAGCACATCCACGCCCGGGCGGACGCCTGGGCCACGCCACCAGGAGATCCCCGTTGCCGAACCGCATCCGAGTCGCTCTCGTCGCCTCCCTGACCATCGTCTCGTCGCTGCTGGCATCCGCGCCGGTGGGCGCCGTGGTCACTCCTCAGAAGGTCGTCATCATCGTCGGCCCCACCGGGGCCCTGACCGATAACTACCGGAGCAAGGGCGACTCCATCTACGCGACCGCCGTGGCGGCCGGCGCCACAGCGGTGAAGGTCTACTCACCCAACGCGACCTGGGCGAACGTCAAGGCGGCGGTCAACGGGGCGAACATCATCGTCTACCTGGGCCACGGCAACGGCTTCCCGAACCCGTACGGCACCACCGAGCTCCCCGACCGCCACAACGGCTGGGGTCTCAACCGGACGACGACGAATGGCGACGGCGACAACTGGAGCAGCACGATGGTCTACTGCGGTGAGAAGGTCCTCCGCGGGCTGCTGACCCCGTCCGACGACGCCGCCCGGCTGACCTACTGCGGTGGGACGGCCAATGACGGCATCACGCCCGCCCCCAACTGGGTGATGATCTACTCGAACGCCTGCTACGCCCCTGGTGCCAGCGAAGGCTCCGACCCGCAGGGACCGGCCACCGAGTCGAAGGCCTTTCAGCATGTCCGCAACTACAGCTTCCCGGGCCTCTCCATCGGCGCCGGTGCCTACTTTGCGACCGACATGCACGAGGGCGCCCAGCAGCTGGTCGATACCATCCTGCGCAACCCGGGCATGGCGTTCGGCGCGATCGCCGAGAACGCCAACGGCTACGACCTGTACCGCCAGCGCCATTTCGCGCATCCGGACCTCGCGGGCAACCGCGTATGGATCCAGAACAGCGGCGAAGCGACCAGCGGCGACTACTTCTTCGCCTACGCAGGCAAGCCGGCTCTAACGCCGTCGGGCACGACCGTCGCCTACAGTGAACCAACGCCGCCGGCGCAGCCGGTGCCCACCGTGGTCGGCACCTACCCGGTGAACGGGGCGACCGGCGTCTCGTCCGCGGTGCATCCCGCCGTCGCCTTCGACCGGGTGGTCATGGGCGTGAGCGCAAGCTCATTCGTGCTGAAGCGCAACGGCGTGGCCGTTGCCGCGACCGTTTGGAACAGCGGCAATTCGAAGTTGTTCACGCTTCTTCCCGCCGCCGCCCTCGTGGCCGGCACGACCTACACCCTCTCCGTCAGTGCCGCCATCACCAGCGTCGAGGGTGGGGCGCTGACCCCGAGCTCGTGGACCTTCACGGTCGCCGGCACCGCGCCGGCGCCGCCGCCCGGAACGACAGCCTTCAGTCCGGCTGCCCAGCTCGTCTTCAAGATGGGGACGCACACCGGCTACCAGTTCAGCAGCACCGGCGCCATGACCGCGGTCAAGTCCTACACCCTGCCCAACGACCAGAACGCAAATACCAGCCTGCGCACGACGGTCACCAACCAGGCGGGGACATGGTTCTACATCGTCAACGGCGTCTGGGCGGGGTACTACGTCCGCCAGTCGAGCAACGTCTACCTGGCGTCCGCGCCGATTGCCCCGCTCTCCGCCGCGACCGCGACCTTCAGCCCAGCCCAGCCGCTCGTCTTCAAGATGGGCACGCACACCGCCTACCAGTTCAGCAGCACCGGCGTCATGACCGCCCAGAAGAGCTACACCCTGCCGAACGACCAGAGCGCCAACACCACCAGCCGCAAGACGATCACCAACCAGTCCGGCACCTGGTTCTACATCGCCAACGGCGTGTGGGCCGGCTACTGGATGCGGTGGTCGGACGTGCTCTACCTGAAGCCCTGAGCGGGAGCCCCGCGTTCGGGCTATGTGCCTCAGGCCATCGGTACCATGGTCCGGAGAGGTGCGGTTCCGTAGGGTGAAGGGGTAGCGGCCCATCGGCCGCAGGAACCGAGTCCGCAGCTGGTCCAGTCCTCGTGATCCGACGCATCTTCGCCCTCGCCACTCTCCTCATCGTCCTCGCCGGGTCGATTTCGGTGCCTGCCGCGCTGGCCAGCGGCCCCCCGACGGACATCCCGCCGCTGCGCGGGGAAGGTCCGGTTACCCTGCCGAACGGGCGGGTGCTGCCTGTCCGGCCCGATTGGGCGCAGGAGTCATCGGTCCAGGCGGAGATGCTCGCCGCGCACGCGAACGACAAGTTCGCTTTCACGCCCGGCGCGCAGCCGCGACGGCTCGGTGAGGCCGGCGCGACCCTTGGGCTCTCATCCGCCCACGCCCCGACGATCACCCCACTGTCGCTGGCTGCGCCGGCGGGGAGCGAGCCAACGCCCGCCACAGCTGCGGCGCTCCCGAACGGGATGCGGAAGGAGGTCTTCGGCTTCCTGCCGTACTGGCTGCTTGACGCGGGCTCGCTGCAGTGGATGCAGTACCAGCTGGTCACCACCATCGGCTACTTCGGGGTCGCTGCCAACTCCAATGGCACGCTGACCACCAGCGGGGCAGGCTGGAACGGCTGGAACTCCAGCGCGATGACCAATGTGATCAACGCGGCCCACGCCAAGGGCGTCCGGGTGGTCCTGACGGTCACGATGATGTCCTACGACGGCGGCGCGGCACAGGGGGCGCTCCTCGGGAGCGCGACGGCGCGAGCGGCCCTCGTCAACGCGATCGTCACCACCGTCAGGACCCGCTCGGCGGACGGCGTCAACCTCGACTTCGAGCCGGTCTCCACCACCCTGCGCGACCAGTACACCTCCTTCGTGCGCCAGCTCAAGGCGGGCCTGGTCGCAGGCGGTGTCGGGTCATACCTCACGGTCTGCACGATGGCGGGAGCCGCCACCTGGGCGACCGGCTACGACCTGGCCGGCCTCACCGCCTCGGGAGCCGCCGACGCCGTCTTCGTGATGGGCTACGACTTCAGCTGGTCGGGCTCCGCCCGTGCCGGCGGGGTGGCGCCGATGGATTCGCCCTACATCCTCGATGTGCGCGAATCGGTCGACGACTACCTCTCGGTGATGTCCGCCAGCAAGATCATCTGGGGCGTTCCCTACTACGGGCGGACCTGGCTGACGACCAGCAACGCGCTCAACGCCACCAGTGTGGCGGGAGCCTCGGGCTCGTCGAAGGCATACGGCTACACGGGTGCCCGCAACCTCGCCGCGACCTACGGGCGTCGATGGGATGACGTCGGCAAGGTGCCCTGGTTCACGTATTACGACAGCGCGAAGGCGAGCTGGGTGGAGGGCTACTACGACGACGCCACCTCGCTGGCGGCGAAGTACGACATGGTCAACCAGAAGAACCTGGCCGGAACCGGGATGTGGACCCTGCTGATGGACCAGGGCGACAACGCGCTCTGGGGCCTGATTGCGAACAAGTTCGCCAATGACACGACGCCGCCGACCGGCGGCATCGGCGTGCTGCCGGCCGTGGCCGGGACCGTCTCCTTCGGCGTTCGCTGGAAGGCGACCGATGTCGGTTCCGGCGTGAAGTCATATTCGGTCCAGGTCCGCGACCGAGCCACCTCCACCTGGGTGCCGTGGCTCACCGGCACGACCGCCACCTCCGGCACGTTCGTGGGCGTGCCCGGTCATTCGTACGACTTCCGCGTCTCGGCGACCGACTACAAGGGCAATGCCCAGCCGTGGCTCGCGGCGATGAGCGGACCAGCAGCAGCGCCGACCATCGGCGGCTTCGCGCGGATCGCGGTCGATGCGCTCAACGTTCGCTCAGGTGCCGGAACGGGCTTCTCGACGACGGCCCAGCTCGACACGGGCGCAATCGTGGCGGTCCTCGGAGGCCCAATCTCCGCTGGCGGCTATCAGTGGTACCAGGTCCAGTTTGGCTTCGACGAATGGCCATCGGCCGACTACCCACGCACCGGCTGGGTGGCCGCGGGGAGCGGCGGGACCGCCTGGCTGGTTCCGACCAAGCCACCGAGCATGATCACCATCGACGCGGCCGCCACCGGGTTCTACGGGAGCGCTGGAGCGGCCCCGTCCATCGCCGGGCGGTATCCGGCCCCTGGCGCCACCGGCCTCTCGGCGGCCCTCTCGCCGGCGGTTCAGTTCCATCGGATCGTCTCGGGCGTCGGGCCGACATCCTTCGTCCTGAAGGGCGCGGACGGAGTCATCGTGCAGGCCGCGATCTTCAACAGCGGCGATTCGCGGCTGTTCACGATGCGCCCCCTGGCCGCGCTCCAGGCCGGCAAGACCTACACGCTGTCGCTCACCTCGGCCATCAAGAGCGTGGAGGGCAGTTCGCTGGCTCCCACGTCGTGGACCTTCACGGTCGCCGCGGCACCAACGCCGCCGCCAGGCACCACCACGTTCAGCCCGCCCGCCCAGCTGCTCTTCAAGATGGGCACCCACACCGCCTACCGCTTCAGCAGCACCGGCGCCATGGTCGCGGTCAAGTCCTACACGCTGCCCAACGACCAGAACGCAAACACGAGCACGCGCACGACCATCACCAATCAGTCGGGCACCTGGTTCTACGTGGTCAACGGCGTCTGGGCCGGCTACTGGATGCGGCAGTCCAGCAACCTCTACCTCGTTTCGTCGCCGGTGCCGGCCGCGGTGCTGCCCAACGCGACGTTCAGCCCGGCGAAGCCCCTCGTCTTCAGGATGGGCACCCACACCGGCTATCAGTTCACGAGCAGCGGCGTCATGACCGCGCAGAAGAGCTACACCCTCCCGAACGACCAGACTGCCAACACCAGCATCCGAAGGACGATCACCAACCAGGCGGGCACCTGGTACTACGTGGTCAACGGGGTCTGGGCAGGCTACTGGCTGCGGGCATCGGACGTCCTCTACCTCAAGCCCTGAGCGCCGCCTTCGGGCCACCCTTCGCTCGGCGCCCGATGACCTCCTTCCACACCTCGGCCACCCGCGCCCGACTCTCGTCGATTCCGAAGCCGCTGGCCGTGGCGGCGACGGACGGAGGGTCGTAGGTCGGAATGGCCGACAGCGCGGCCGCGAAGTCGCCGTCCGACACCAGGGTTCCGTTGACACCATCCCGGACGATGTCGAGCAGGCCGCCCACCGCGCTGGCCACGACCCACCGGCCGCTTGCAATCGCCTCGAGCGCCACCAAGCCAAACGGTTCGGCCAGTGACGGCACGAGGAGAACGGTGTGCGCCGCCATCAGGGCGGGAATCTCGCCCGGATCCACCTCGCGGATGCCAGGTCCGAGGAGGGTGTCCGCGAGCTCTCTCGCGATCTCCACCCCCTTGTGCTGAACCTCGCCGCCCAGGTACAGCACGCGTCGGACGGGTGGCAACGGTACCGGCTTGAACCGTCCCAGGTCCACTCCCGGCGCGATCACGACCGCGTGCCCGCCCAGTTCGTCGACCATGCGCGCGGTCTCGTCCGAGTTGGCGATCACCGCGTCCGCTCCGCGGACGACCAGCCTGGCCAGCCATCGGTTGGCTGCGTGGCGGTGCGCCATCTCGCGCACATCCCCGCCATGGGCGAAGACGACCAGCGGCAGGCCGCGCAGGCGGGCCGCCAGCAGCGCGATCGGGCCGGAGGGAAGCACGAAGTGGCCCTCCACGGCGTCGAAGTGCCCGCGGCGGGTCAGCGCCGCCCACAGCAGCCGAAGCCCGCGGAGCCAGCCGGGATCCCGGTAGTGGCGGGGGGCGATCACCGTGACGAAGACGGATGGGTCGCGAAGCCGGTCGCGCACGAAGGCTCCCGCGGCGGGCCGGTCTCGCGTGGGATATCGGGCGGTGACGACCAGCAGGCGCATCGATCGCGACGGTAGCGCATCGATCGGGTCCCCGCCGAGGACGCTCCCGCCGCGCCCGCGTAGAATCGGCGGCAATGTCCACCGCAGCCCCCGCGCGTCGCATCGACGGCCGCGCCCCGAACCAGCTTCGCCCGGTGAAGATCGTGCACGACTACCTGAAGTTCGCCGAGGGATCGGTCCTGATCCGCGTCGGCGACACCCGGGTGATCTGCGCCGCCACCATCGAGGATCGGGTCCCGGGCTGGATGCGGGGCAAGGGAGGCGGCTGGATCACCGCCGAGTATTCGATGCTGCCGCGCGCCGGGACCGAACGGAGCCAGCGCGAGGCGAGCACCGGGCGAGTCGGCGGCCGAACGCACGAGATCCAGCGTCTCATTGGCCGATCGCTCCGCGCCTGCATCGACCTTCCGCGTCTTGGCGAGCGAACGATCACGCTCGACTGCGACGTGGTCCAGGCCGATGGTGGGACGCGTACCGCCAGCATCACCGGCGCCTACGTGGCCCTCGCCCGCGCCCTGAACAAGTTCGGGATGGCCCACCTCCTGATCGGGAAGGTGGCGGCGGTGAGCGTCGGCATCGTGGGCGGGCAGACCCTGCTCGACCTCAACTACGCGGAGGACTCGACGGCCGAGGTCGACATGAACATCGTGATGACCGATGACGACCGCCTCATCGAGGTCCAGGGGACGGGCGAGCAGCGATCCTTCTCGCGCGACCAGATGACCCAGATGCTCGACCTGGGCGCGGCCGGGATTCGCCAGCTCTTCGAGGTCCAGCGCCTGGCGATCGAGGCTCCCGCGGCCGAGTGAGCGATCTGCTCCTGGCGACCTCCAACCCGGGCAAGCAGCGCGAGTTCGGCCGCCTCCTGCAGGGGCTGCCGGGACGCGTGGTCCTGCCCCAGGAGATCGGCCTCGACCTGGACGTCCCCGAGCCGCATCTCACGTACGCCGAGAACGCCACCGCCAAGGCTGTCGCGTATACCCGCGCATCCGGGCTCCCCTCGTTGGCGGATGACTCTGGGTTGGAGGTCGCCGCACTCGACTGGGGCCCTGGCCCGCGATCGGCTCGCTACGGCGGATCGGACGTGGGGGACCGGGCCAGTCTGATCCTGGAGCTGCTCGGTGACGCAACCGACCGGCGAGCGAGGATGGTGTGCTGGCTGGCGCTGGCAGTCCCCGGCGTCGCCCCGGATGGCACCGTTCGCTCTCCCAGGGTCGAGCTCTTCAGCGGGGTGATGGAGGGAACCATCGCCGAGGCGCGGCGCGGCGAGGGGGGATTCGGCTACGACCCGATCTTCCTGCTCGCCGGCGGCCGCACCACCGCCGAGCTTCCGGAGGGCGAGAAGGACCGCATCTCGCACCGCGGGCGAGCCGTCGCAGCCGCCATGCCGCGCCTGCGCGAGCTGGTGGGCCAG
>DATJIJ010000033.1:0-3917 GCA_035493355.1 Candidatus Methylomirabilota bacterium | reverse complement strand
CCGAGGTACTCGTCCTTGAGGATCTTGATGGCGACGGTGCGGCCGATGACCAGATCGGTCGCCTGCCAGACCTCGCCCATGCCGCCGATCGCGATGCGCGACTGCAGCTCGTAACGTCCTCCGAAGGTGAGCCCTGCTGTGGGTCTCATTTATTCAGCACCGCCTCTAGTACTTTTCGCGCGATCGGAGCGGCGATGGAGTTACCCGTGCCGCTCTGACCGCGTCCACCGCCATTTTCAACGACTACCGCAACAGCGAACCGAGGGTCGTTCGCCGGTGCGAACCCGGTGAACCACAGCGTGTACGGGTCGTTCGTCCCGTTCTGCGCCGTCCCCGTCTTCCCGCCCACCTGGACCCCGTCTATTCTTGCATTGCTCGCCACGCCGTGATCGACGCCGTCGACCATCATCTGCTTGATGGTGTCGGCGTTCTCCTGGTTCATCGGCTGCGAGAACTGCTGGGGCTGGAAGGTCTCGATCGGCTGCAGATCCGACGAGCGGATGGAGTCGACCAGGTTCGGCGTCATCAGCTTGCCGCCGTTCGCGACCGCCGCCGACACCATCGCCATCTGCAGCGGGGTCGCCCGGTCGTCCTTCTGCCCGAACGAGCCGATGGCACGCTCGGCGTCGTCGGTGTAGAGCGGGTAGACGCTCTTCTCGACTCGGATCGGGATGCTCAGCGGCTGGTTGAAGCCGAACTTGTCGGCCTGGTCCTTGATGACCTGCGGTTGGAGCTGCATGCCGAGCTCGGCGAACGGGATGTTGCAGGACAGGATCTGCGCCGTCGCGATCGAGACCGTGGCGCCGGGCCCGCAGGTGGTCAGCGAGTCGTTCTTGACGACGGTCGGCGAGTTCGGGAGCGGCAGCGAGGCCGGGTTCGGGAGCTGGCTGTCCTTCGTGTACTGGCCGGTTCCGAATGCGGACGCGCTCATCACGGGCTTGAAGGTGGACCCGGGCGGGTTGAGGTTGCCGCCGATGGTGCGGTTGGTGAGCGGACTGCCCGGGGCGGCCAGGAGCTGCTTGTAGGCGGAGTCGACCGCCTCGGTGTCGTGCGATGCGAGCGCATTGGGGTCGTAGGTCGGTTTCGACACCATCGCCAGGATCTTGCCGGTCTTCGGCTCCAGCAGCACGACCGCGCCCTGATAGTCCCCGAGCGCGTCCCACGCGGCCTGCTGCGCGACCGGGTCGATCGTCGTCTCGACGGTCGCGCCCTGCGGGTTCTTGCCGGTGAGGATCGAGTTGATCCGCTCGAAGAACTGCGAGTTGGAGGTGCCGGACAGCTTGTCGTCGAGGGCGCCCTCCAGGCCGGTCGCCTCGCCGTCGACCGGGTAGAAGCCGGTCACGGCGGAGTACAGCGGCCCGTTGCTGTACTGGCGCTGCCACTTGTAGACGTCGCCCGACGGCACGGACTGCGCGATCGGCTGGCCCGCCACGAGGATCGCCCCGCGCTGGGCCGCGTAGCTGTCGTTCCGCGCGCGGGTGTTCCGCGCGTCGGCCGACAGGGTGTCCGCCTGCACCACCTGGAGGATCGACGTGGACACCAGGAGCGCCAGGAACATCGCCAGCACGATCGTGCTGACCCGCTTGATCTCACGATTCATCGTTCAGCTCACCACCAGACGGGGTTGGTTGCGGACGGTGTCGGACAGCCGGAGCAGCAGCGCAACGATGATCCAGTTCGCCACCAGGGAGGAGCCTCCCGCAGCGAGGAACGGCGTGGTCAGACCGGTGAGCGGGATGACCCGCGTCACGCCGCCGATCACGATGAAGCACTGCAGGCCGACGGTGAACGACAGCCCCACCGCGAGCAGCTTGCCGAAGTCGTCCTGGCCGGCGAACCCGATCCGGAGGCCGCGGGCCACGAAGATCAGGTACAGCGCGAAGATCGCGAACAGGCCGGCGAGCCCGAGCTCCTCGCCGAGGCTCGCGATGATGTAGTCGCTCTGCGAGACCGGGGTGACCCACGGCTGACCCTGGCCGAGGCCGGTGCCGATCAGGCCGCCGTGCGCGAGACCGAAGAGCCCCTGGACGAGCTGGAAGCTGCCGCCCTGCGCGTCGTAGACCTTCTGCGAGAACGGGTCGAGCCAGTTCGCGAATCGGTCGTGCACGTAGGGGAGGAGCTGGCTGGCGACCACCGCCCCGCCGACGATCAGCAGCAGACCGAGGATGACCCAGCTGATCCGGGCGGTCGCGACGTACACCATGACGAGGAACAGCCCGAAGATGAGCAGACCGGTGCCGAGGTCGCGCTGGAAGACGATGACGGCCATCGACATCAGCCAGACGATGAGCAGCGGGCCGAGGTCGCGGGCGCGCGGGAAGCGGATGCCGAGGAACTTCTTGCCGACCATCGAGAGCGAGTCCCTGGCCTGCACGAGGTAGCCGGCGAAGAAGATCGCGAGGCACAGCTTGGCGAGCTCGCCCGGCTGGAAGCTGAACGGCCCGATGCCGATCCAGACCCGGGCGCCGTAGATCTCCTTGCCGATGCCGGGCAGCATCGGCAGCAGCAGCAGCACGAGCGCCGCCAGGCCGAAGATGTAGGTGTAGCGCTGCAGGACGCGGTGGTTGCGGATGACGATGATGACGGCGATGGCGCACGCGATGGCGATGGCCGCCCAGGCGATCTGCTTGACGCCCGCGCTGTCCCAGCCCGAGTCCTTGAAGTGGATGTCGATCCGGTAGATCTCCGCGATCCCGATGCCGGTGAGGACGGTGGCGATCGGGAGCAGGAAGGGATCGGCCTGCGGGGCGACGATGCGCAGCGCGATGTGCATCCCGACCACCAGCGCGGACAGGCCGGCGCCGAGATAGACGAGCGTGAGGTCGACATGGCCGAGCGCGCCCAGCTGCACGAGCACGACCGCGGCCGCGTTGATCCCGCACGCGATGACGAGCAGGAGCAGCTCGAGGTTGCGCAGCTTGGCGGGCAGGCGCAACCGCTTGACCGGGCCGGTGGCCGGCCTGGCCTGCTTCCGCTCGCTCACGCTACTGTTTTGCGGCATCGGTCAACTGGTCCACTATCGCCCGGGCTGCTGCCAGGTCGTCTGCGTTGATGGTCTGCTGCACGAGCTGCTTGTCGTACTGGGGGAGGCTTCTCACGGGCACGTCGGACTCCTCGTACACGTGCGAGAGCACGATCGGCCCGAGATTCTGCTGCACGCCCTGGTAGATGGCGACGTTGCCCGCGGACTCGCCCACGAAGAAGCGGGACTGGGTCCACTGGTAGCCGATGAGCACGGCGAGCACGATCGCGATGACGAGCACGGCCAGCCCGATCATCCAGGTCAGGCGGCGTCGTCGCGCCCGGCGCTCGTCCTCCTCGATCAGCTCGTCGAGGTAGTCGTCGGACTGCGGCTCGAAGTGGGTCGGACCGGTTGCGGGGCGCACCGGGTGGAGGCGGAGGGTCGGGAGGCGGGCGGCCCTGGTCGCGGGCTTGGCGTCGCCGAACTGCAGAGGGGCGGCGGCCGAGCCGACGGTGATCGGCTCCTTCACGACGTCGCCGCGCGCGACATCCCCGATGTCGACGATCACCACGGTGACGTTGTCGGGCGCTCCCGCATCGAGGCTCTGCTTGAGGAGCCTGTCCGCGACCTGCTTCGGAGCGTCGCGCGTGGCGAGGGCGGCGAGGAGGTCGTCGTGCTTGACGACGCCGCTGAGCCCGTCGGAGCAGATCAGCCAGCGGTCGCCGGGGCGGGTCGCCAGGGTGAGTGTGTCGATCTCGGGGGACGCGTCCACATCGCCGAGCACGCGCATGAGCACCGAGCGGCGGGGGTGGACCATCGCCTCCTCCTCGGTGATCCGGCCGCTGTCGACCAGGCGCTGCACGAAGGTGTGGTCGACCGAGATCTGGCTGAGCTCGCCGTCGCGGAAGAGGTAGATGCGGGAGTCGCCGATGTGCGCGATCGCCATCTCGTCGCC
>DATJIJ010000032.1:0-5721 GCA_035493355.1 Candidatus Methylomirabilota bacterium | reverse complement strand
CACGGCGGCCACCAGGAAGGCGATCGCCAGGGACCGATACGACCACGATCGCAGCCCAAGGTCGACCACCCACGCGACCGCGATCATCGCGATCAGGACGGCCGTGAAATAGTGGTAGTGGAAGGTGGCCCGCTCGATCCGTGTCCATGGCAGGTACTGGAAGGCGAAGGCCGCCACGACCAGCACGAGCGCCAGCGATCGGTGCCGCCAGGCCTGGACTGCGCAGAAGAAGATCGCCGGGACGCCGGCCCAGAACAGGATCGGGTTGCCGCCGTTGTAGATAACCGCCAGCTCCCGGTTGTCGTACGAGTGGCTGTAGAACCAGACGGGCTTCAAGTCGAGCGGCCAGCTCCACCACGGCGAGGCGGCCGGATGCCCCGCCTGCAGGCCGAAGTGGTAGCCGAACATCTGCGACTGCATCTCGTCGAGCGACCACCCGTAGCCGGGTCCCAGGTGCTGGGTCGCGATCCCGTGCCCGAGCTCGAGGTACGGGATGTACGCGAGGAAGTAGACGAGCAGCGGCAGGACGAGCAGGCAGGCGCCGACCCATGGCCAGGCGAAGCCGCCCATCTCGCCGGGGAGGTACCAGCGGCGGTCGCTGCCCGGGTCGCGCCATGAGCGGATGGCACGGGCGACGAGCAGCAGCCCGGCCACGGTCAGCATGATCCAGGCAGGCCACGCGGCCTGCGCCCCGCGCGCCAGGAAGGCGAAGATGAACTCGACCGCGCTGCGCGGCTCGCGGCCCTCTACCTGGCCATATGCGATCGCAAATGCCAGGCCGATGCCGCCCCCGACCACTCCGATCGGCGGCAGCGCCAGGATGTCCATCGGCGTGAGCTGGATCGGCTTCCGCCAGACGAGCAGCAGCGCCAGGGCCAGCGCCAGGATGCAGACGACCAGGAATGGCCACGGCGCGCCGAAGCCGGCGACGATGGTCAGGAAGGCGATTCCGGCCACCAGCAGGAACCGGCCGAGGTGCGATCTCGCCAGGACGAGGACCCAGAGGCCGATGAGGGCGTACCAGCCCACCCACTTGGTTGCCGCGGCGAGGCCGATGAGGACGCCGACCAGCGGCAGCACCCACCACGCGCTGCGCCCCCAGCGTCCGGACCAGATCTGCCAGAAGAAGGCATAGCCGGCGACGATGAAGACCGCGACGTAGATGTCGTTCATGGCGATCCGGCTCATCACGTAGCTCATCCCGTCGAACGCCACGAAGGCGGCCGCCAGGACCGCGACCCGTCTCCGGGGGAAGAGGGTCGCGGCGAAGAGGTAGATGATCCCGACCAGGGCGGCGCCGAAGACGATGCCTGCCACCCGCCAGGCGAAGGCATTCGAGCCCGCGTCGATCGAGACGAGGCGCCCCTGGTCGCCTGCCTCGGTGGAGACGAGCAGCAGGCCGTGGTCATCGGCCTGGGACTCGTCCGAGATGTCGAAGGCCATTGCCAGCGGCTCGCCGGGGAGGATGGTCGTGTCGAAGGTGGCGAAGCCCGCGCTCTGCGTGCCGCCGTTGCCGAGTGGCTGCACGGCCCACACTGCCGGCTTGTTCAGCCTGACATCGGTGCCGGCGACGTACACGATGTTGGCAACCTCCTGCCAGCCGATCGCCACCGCAGGCCCAGGCAGCGGGACTGTGTCGATCAGTCCGACCTTCGAGTTGAAGACGCTCAGCCCGCCCTGGACCGGCCCGTGCTCGTTGTCGGCGGGGAGTGGCCCGATCGGGACCCAGATCTGGAGGTTCTTGCCACTCCCAATCACCAGGATCGGGCCGGCGGGGGCTGAATCGAGCTCGACCGAGCCGTTCTCGGCGACGTCGGTCGCGGGCTTGAGGGTGGCGCCGTCGAGCACCACCAGGCTGGAGCCGGCGTTGTCGACGGCAAGTACCTCTGGCCCGGTCGGCGTGTCGCCGCTCCCCGCCGCCAGGTAGCCGATCCCGCTCGCGACGAGCTCGGAGCTCGCCAGCTCGACGCCGGTCGTCCGCTCCACTTCCACGATCCCGTTCGGGCCGCGGAAGAGGGTGACCGTCTGCCCGCTGGGAACCAGGATCTCGTCCACGCCCGCCAGGCCGGTATCGATCTGGGCCACGCCGGGCGGCGGGGCCCGCTCCCCGGTCTGGGCGAGGAAGGCGGTCAGGTCGTAGGCCGATACCGAGCCGCTGTCGGCCAGCCCGACCAGCAGCCGGTCCCCATCCTCGTCATAGGCCAGGCTGCTCACGTCACCCAGCGCCTCCCAGGTTGCCACCTTCGTTCCGCTCAGCACCGCACGCGCGGTGATCTCGGAGCCACCGGCCGAGGTGAAGACGATCGATTCCGGTCGGGTCTGGGCCGTGCGCTGCGGCGCGACCGCGATGGCAGTGGCCGGGGCATCGAGATCGGTGCCACCGACGATCTTGTTCGGATCGGCTGCGACGATGCCGGCCGCGATGAGGTACTTCGCCAGCGGTGGGTGGGTCCACTCGTACGTGTCGCGGGTCCACCCCTCCTGCCAGTCAGCCAGCCATTCGGTCGCCGAGCGAGCGTGATAGACCTCGTCGAAGTGGGTGTGCCGCGGGATCTCGAGACGCCACAGCCGGAAGAAGAAGGCGGCGAGGACCAAGGTGACGAGCAGGAGCAGGTCAAGCCGGTCGAGGCGTCGTGGCGGCTCCTCGCGGTGAGTCGGGTCTGGTCGCAGCCACTCCGGGAGCCGCCAGCGGGGTGGCGCCGGCTCACCCTCGAGCTCCACCTCGGAGATCGCGACCGGCGGCAGCTGGATGCGAGGTGCGGCCGGCAGTGGCCCGTCTTCCGGGACGCCGACGGACATCGCCGCAGCCCGGATGAGGAGCCAGGCCAGCGCGATCACGATCATCAGCGAGAGGAGGTAGATGCTCGTGTCGTTGAAGAGGAGCGTGCCGAGGACCGGATCGCGCGGCATGGGCAGGCGGAGGAATCCGGGGTTCATCGGGAACTCGCCGCCGGCGAACGAGAAGTCGGTGGTATAGAGCCAGTACACGTTCGCGAAGAAGGAGAGGGTCAGGACGGCATAGAGGGTCGCCCACTTCCAGGAGCGCGCGACCAGGGGGGCGGCCAGCGCGAGCGCCGGGAAGAGGTAGCGCTCGTGCACCCGCGTCGGGAGCGCGAAGAAGGCGACCGCCAGCGCCAGCGACCCGACGAGGAGGCCCGCCGGGTCGTCGCGACGAGCGACGGTCCAGAGCGCCACCAGCGCCGCGATCCCAAAGAGGGCCGCGCCGACAAGCTGCCAGCTGACCGAGGTCGAGCCGAGGACGAACGCGATCCCTGAGCCATCGGCGCATTTCGGCGGCAGCGAGTCGCATCCCCAGCGGTACACGTCGCCGAGCCCGGTAAACGGGTTGCGCCAGAGGTTGAAGGCATTGACGGTCAGGCCCTGGTAGGTGTTGCTGGCCGCGATGAACCGGTCGACGAGGCTGTGCACCGGATCCGCTGGCGCCCAGATGGCCAGGCGGAACGGGAAGATGACGACGACGAGCGTGCCGAGCCCGCTGGCCAGCGAGGTGAGGATCCGGATCGGGTCCGGGCGCATAGCGTGATCCGGATCCGACGAGCGGCCGAAGAGATGCCGCTTGATGCCGACCACCGCGACGACCGGAATCAGGAACCCGAACTGGAACTTCACGAGCATGGCGAGCACGGCGCCGGCCGCGGCCGCCTCGGTCCAGCCACGGGCGAGCCAGTAGAGGCTTGCCAGCAGGACGAGGGTCCCGACCGAGTCGACCTGGCCCCACACCGCCGAGTCGAAGATCGTGCCGGGGTTGAAGAGGTAGATGACGACCGCAACCACGCCCAGCCGCTCGCCGCTCCACGACCCGAGCCATCCGTCGCCGAACCGCCGGGCGTAGAGGAAGAGCACCCAGGCGATCCCGGCATCGGCCAGGATGCCGGGGACCTTCACGAGGCCGGGTGTGATCGAGAGGTGAAGGATCGGCCGGAACAGCTCGCCGATGCCCCCCAGGAGCCACAGGACGTACATGTAGCCCGGCGGGTAGTCCGCCAGGTAGCCTTCCTGGTAGAACTCTCCCGGGCCGTGGGCGGCCATCCTGCCCGCCCAGATGGCGAAGTCGCCGACGTCCACCCGAAAGCCGGAGAACGGCAGGTACGGGCCACCGATGGCGGCGCGCAGCAGCACGCCGAGCACGATGAGGAGGACGGCCAGGGTGGCGGGATCGAGCGGCAGGCCGCGTTCGACTGGCCTCGCGCCCCGCTCCCTGACGGAGTCGCGGGTCATCGGTGACGGCACCTCGTTATCGGCGCCTGGGTGTGTCGTACGCCAACTTGGGCCGGAGTATACATCCGGGTTTGGGACGCCCCCGGAGGCGGGTCGGTTGCGCTAGGGTACCGACCGTGACCGATGCCGCCTCTCCGCCGCGCCCGCGCCTGACCTTCTTCTTCCCCGCCTACAACGAGGAGGAGAACATCGAGACGACCGTCGCTCGGGCGCTGGCCGAGATCGGTCCGCTGGTGCCGTCGATCGAGGTGCTGGCAATCGACGATGGCTCCACCGACCGGACGCCGGAGCTCGCCGACGCCCTTGCGGCGGCCGATCCGCGGGTGCGAGTCCATCACCAGCCGAACCGTGGCTACGGCGGGGCCATCAAGGCGGGCTTCGCGGAGGCGCGCGGCGAGCTGATCTGCTTCTCGGACGGCGACCTCCAATTCGACCTGCGGGAGATGAGCCGGCTCCTCGAGCGGCTCGCCGACGAGCGCAAGCCGGTGGACGCGGTGATCGGCTATCGGATCAAGCGGCGCGATCCGTTCCATCGCATCTTCATCGCCAAGACCTACAACGCGATCGTGTCGGTTGCGTTCGGGCTGCGGGTGCGCGACATCGACTGCGCCATGAAGGTGTTCCGGCGCGAGGTCTTCGACGGCCTGCGGCTCGACGCGGAGGGGCCGTTCCTGTCGGCCGAGCTGCTCATCAAGCTGCGCGCGCGGGGCGTCCGGATGGCCCAGGTCGGGGTCAACCACTTCCCGCGGGCCGCCGGCACCAACACCGGAGCCAGCTTCGGGAAGATCCTGCGAACCTTCAGGGACCTCGCCAGGCTGCGCTGGGACCTGTGGACGAAGCGCGAGGAGGTCCTCGGCCGGCGCGGCTGAGCCCGCGTGGCTTGAGACCCGTCAGGCTCCCTGCTCTTCGCTCGGCGGGCCCTTCTCGCCGCCCTCGAGGTCGACGTCGAGGGAGTTGACGAACTCGCGGAAGATGGCCAGCTTCTCGTCCGGCTCGTCGCCGGGCATGGCACGGTCCGGCTCCACGCCGGCCTCGTCCAGGACCCGCTCGTCGACGTAGATCGTCGAGCCGGTGCGCACCGCCGTCGCGATCGCGTCGCTCGTCCGCGAGTCGATCTCCGCCTCGCCGCCGTCCGAGGTCTCGAGGTAGAGGCGCGCATGGAACGTGCCGTCGGTCACGTGGGTGACGACCACCCGGCTGAGGCTCGAGTTCAGCGCGCCCAGGATCGAGACCAGCAGGTCGTGGGTAAGGGGACGCTCGGCGTTCAGGCCCTGCAACCGCATCGCGATCGCGTTCGCCTCTGACGGGCCGATCCAGATGGGCAGGTACCGCTCTCTGTCCGACTCCTTGAGGATGACCACGTGCTGACTCGAGAGCATGTGGACGCGCACGCTTTCGACGACCATCTCGATCAGCCGCACCGGACTCACCGGCCGATTCTAGTGGAGGCTACTCGAGGACGACGCGGACGATCCGGGTTGG
>DATJIJ010000031.1:0-14450 GCA_035493355.1 Candidatus Methylomirabilota bacterium | reverse complement strand
GATTGGTGCCGCTCGACTACCGGCTTCGCAATGGCGACATCGTCGAGATCATCACCACCAAGTCCGCCCACGGGCCGTCGCGCGACTGGATGAACATCGTCCGCACCAGCCAGGCCCGCGAGAAGATCCGAGCCTGGTTCAAGCGCCAGCAGCGCGACGAGAACATCGCCCAGGGGAAGGAGATCCTCGACCGCGAGCTGCGCCGCCTCGCGCACGAGACGCTGGTCACGATCGACGCCGACAAGCTGCTCGAGCTGGCCGCGCAGGCGCACTACAAGGAACTCGACGACTTCTACGCCGCCATCGGCTACGGCGCGGTCTCGCCGGCATCCGTGGTCGGGAAGCTCGAGATCCACGACGATGCGGCCATCGCGCTCCCCGAGGTCGCACCGCCGTCCGGCGTCCCGTCCGCCAGCGGCATCCGGGTCAAGGGCGTCGGCGATCTGCTGGTCCGGTTCGCGAAGTGCTGCTCACCGATCCCCGGCGACCCGATCACGGGCTACGTCACGCGGGGCAAGGGCGTGACGGTGCACCGATCCAACTGTCGTTCGGTCCTGTCGGAGCGGGACATCGAGCGGCTGATCGATGTGGACTGGGAGGCAGTCGACCTGCAGACGTACCCGATCACGATCCGCATCCTGGCGGTCGACCGGCCCGGCCTCCTCAACGAGATCACGAACGTCGTGGCCGAGGACAAGGTGAACATCGTGGCCGCGTCGATCGGGACCCATCCGGACGGCACGGCCACCATCAGCGCCACGCTCAAGGTGACGTCGCTGCAGCAGCTCTCCAAGGTGCTGACGCGGATCGAGCGCGTCCGTGACGTGACCAGCGTGACCCGCGAGGCAAGGTAGCGCTGCCCGCCGGGGCAAGTTGATCTGGCGTTAGGTCCCTTTGTGCAGTCGTGCTGCACCGTTGCACAGCTGCACAGGCGGCCCTGACAGTCGCGTGGCCACTACTCCGGCGCTGAGGGTGCGGGCCGCATCGGCCTCAGCGTACGCAGCAGGACGACGAGGGTCGCCGCCGTCGCGATCAGCGTCAGCGAGATCCAGATCCGCGCGACCGGCAGCGTGACCAGGTCCTCGAGCCACGGCCAGAAGGTGAACGGGGTGGTGTCCACCAGGGCGTAGAGCATCGAGGCCGCGAAGGCCCCGGTCATGAGCAGGTACGCGGCGAAGACGCTCCAGTTGGCAGCGGCGAGCGGCGCCAGGATGGCCATCGCCGGGAAGAGGTACCGCTCGTGCACCCGCGTCGGCAGGAAGTAGAAGGCGAAGACCACGAAGGCGCCGACCGCCAGGATCGTCCACAGGTCCTGCCGGCGAAGCAGTGGCAGCAAAGCCGCCGCGAGGCCGATCAGCAGCAGCACGCCGCCGACGTACACCAGGTCGCCATCTGGCTTCTTGTATCCCTCCAGCAGCCCCCAGATGTTCGCCGCGTTCGCCGATGAGTACTCCTTGAAGCTTCCGGCGCCCGCGATCCGGCCGAGGTAGGTGATCGGGTCCATGCGCAGCGGGATTGCGACGACCGCGTAAGCCACCAGCCCCCCGACGATCGGGCGGACGACGGGGGAGAGGGTCCGCTCCTGGCGCCAGCGCAGGATCGCCACGACCGCTATCGGCAGCAGGACCAGCCCGAACTGCGGCTTGATCAGCAGCGCCAGTGCCCCGCACGCGCCGGCCAGGCCGAATCGCCGACCCGCCAGGGCGAGGAGGGCGAGGAGGTAGGCGAGGGTGCCTGCCGCGTCCACCTGCCCCCACACCGGTCCAGCGAGCAGGACGGCGGGGTTGAGCAGGTAGACGGCCGGTGCCACGAGCGCGCGGCCAGGACCGACCATGCGTCGCGCGGCCAGGTAGACGACCACGGCAAGGGCCAGGTCGAAGGGGATCGAGATTCCCTTGATGGCACGGGCCTGGGCCACCCCGTCGAGCAGCACGCCGATTGGCCAGTAGGCGTACAGCAGCGCCGGATACAAGGCTCCGTCGTGGCGGTAGAAGTCCCACGGGCCGTACGTGGCCATGTTGTCGGCCCAGCGGCCGATGACGACCGCGTCGCCATAGTGCCCCTTCGCGTTCAGCACCAAGAGGCGGATCGCGAGGCCAACCGCAAGCAGCAGCACCAGCCCGAGCCAGGGCAGGATCGTCCGCCGCCGGTCCGTGGTCATCATCGGCGCAGGCTAGCGCACGGCTGCCTGCTCGCGGCTGGCTGCCGCGGCTAGACTCGCGCCATGGCCCGCTCTGTCACCGCGCCACGCGGCACGCGCGACCTGCTGCCCGAGGACGGGCCGGCCTGGAGCCGCATCGAATCGATCGCCCGAGACCTGAGCGAGCGCTACGCGTTCGACCGGATCGAAACGCCGCTGTTCGAGCGAATCGAGCTCTTCAGCCGTGGCCTGGGCGAGTCGTCGGACGCCGTCGAGAAGGAGATGTTCCGCGTCAGCGGAGCGGCGGGCAGCGAGGAGGAGCGCGCCGAGTGGGCGCTCCGCCCCGAGCCGACGGCGGGGATCGTGCGTGCCTACCTCGAGCACGGGATGCACGTGCGGCCGAGTCCGCAGCGGTTGTGGATGATCGGGCCGATGTTCCGCTACGACCGGCCGCAGGCTGGCCGCTTCCGTCAGTTCGTGCAGTGGGATGTGGAGGTCATCGGTGATGCCGGCCCGATGGTCGATGCCGAGATCATCGAGCTCGGCCAGCGCTTCTACGCCGAGGTCGGGGTGAGCGATGTGGTCGCCTCGGTCAACTCGATCGGAGATGCCACCTGCCGGCCGGCGTACCGCACCGCGCTGATCGGCTATTTCGCCGCGCAGGAATCCCGCCTGACCGAGGACTCGCGACGCCGGCTGCAGGTCAACCCGCTCCGCGTCCTCGACGACCGGGATCTGGATCCAGACCTCGCGGCGGGTGCTCCTCGGTCGCTCGATTACCTGTGCGACGCCTGCCGAGCCCACTTCGACGGGGTTCGGGCGCTCCTCGATGACCTCGGCGTGCGCTACGAGCTCGACCATCGGCTGGTGCGGGGGCTCGACTACTACACGCGGACCACGTTCGAGTTCTTCGTCGCCGGACGGCACGGGCAGCAGCAGGCGCTCGGCGGCGGCGGTCGATACGACGGCCTGGTCGAGCACCTCGGCGGCTCGCCGACGCCGGGAATCGGCTTTGGGATCGGGATCGACCGCACCGTGTTGGCCGCCGCTGAGCAGGGAGTCGAGACGCCCGCGGGGAGGCCGCTGGTGGCGGTGGTCGGCGCGGATCCCGACGCGCTCGCCTCGCGCCTGCGGGTCGCGGCGACGCTCCGCGAGGCGGGGCTGCGCGTCCGGGCCGACGGCAGTGCTCGCAAGCTCGGCCGGCAGCTGGAGTCCGCATCAAAGGCGGGCGCGCGCTACGCCGTCCTGGTTGACCCTGCGCTCGCTGGCGGGACGGTGATCCTGCGCGACCTCGACGCCGCCGAGCAGCGCGAGCTGCCGCTCTCCGAGGTCGCCGCCGCCATCGGCTGAGCGGCTACCATCTGCCGACCATGAGCCAGGCCTTCCGAAGCCATACCTGCGGCGAGCTGCGTGCCTCACACGTCGGCGAGCGCGTGACCCTGTCCGGCTGGGTGCATCGGCGCCGGGACCATGGCCACCTGGCCTTCTTCGATCTGCGTGACCGATACGGCATCACCCAGGCCGTCACCAACGCGGACGACGCAGCCGATGCGCACGCCGCCGCGGAGCCGGCGCGCAACGAATGGGTGGTGCAGGTCGAGGGCGTGGTGCGTCATCGGCCAGATGGAACCACCAACGCCGAGCTGGCGACCGGCGAGATCGAGGTCGCGGTGGATGCGTTCACGGTCTTGAACGCGAGCAAGGTGCCTCCGTTCTACGTGAACGAGGAGCAGCCGGGCCTCGATGAGTCGCTGCGCCTCGCCTACCGCTACCTCGACCTGCGGCGACCTCCGCTCCAGCAGCGGATGCTGCTCCGCTCGCGCCTCTCCAGCGCCGTGCGCCGCAGCCTCGAGGCGGTTGGGTTCGTGGACATCGAGACTCCGACGCTCATTCGCAGCACCCCGGAGGGTGCGCGCGACTTCGTGGTGCCGAGTCGCGTGCAACCGGGCAAGTTCTTCGCCCTGCCGCAGTCGCCCCAGCAGCTCAAGCAGCTGCTGATGGTGGCCGGCTATGACCGCTACTACCAGCTGGCCCGCGCCTATCGGGACGAGGACCTGCGTGGCGACCGGCAGCTGGAGCACACCCAGATCGACATCGAGATGAGCTTCGTCGCCGCCGAGGACGTGATGGCCACGGTCGAGGGGATGGTCACGGCCGTCAGCCGCGAGGTGCTGCCGGACCGGCCGATCATGCAGACCCCGTTCCCGCGCCTCACCTACGAGGACGCGATGCACCGATATGGCTCGGACAAGCCGGACCTGCGCTTCGGGATGGAGCTGGTGGACCTGGGCTCCGCCATCGAGGGCGTCGACTTCCGGATCTTCACCGAGGCACTGGCCGCCGGAGGAGCCGTCTTCGCCATCCGTGCCCCGGGCTGCGGCGGCTATACCCGCCGCCAGCTCGACGAGCTGACCGACCTCGCCCAGCGCCACGGCGCCAAGGGCCTCGTGCACCTCTCTGTAGAACCCGATGGCTCCCTCCACGGCCCGATCGCCAAGTTCCTCTCCCCGCCGCAGGCGGCGGCCATCCGCGACGCGGCCGGCGCAGAGCCGGGCGACCTCATCCTGGCCGCTGCGGATGCGGACTCCCTGGTGGCCGCAAACGCCATTGGCTACCTCCGTCTCGAGATGGGGGAGCGGCTCGAGCTGCGCGACCCAAACGTGCTCGCCTACGTGTGGGTCTTTCCCTTCCCGATGTTCAACTGGGACGCCGAGCAGAACCGCTGGGACGCGACCCACAACCCGTTCAGCGCCCCGGTCTGGGCCGAGGAATCCATGATGGAGACCGATCCAGGAGCCGTGCACGCCCAGCAGTACGACCTCGCCATGAACGGATGGGAGCTGGGCGGCGGCTCGATCCGGATTCATCGCCGCGACCTGCTGGAGCGAGCCTTCGCGCTGATGGGGCACAGCGTCGAGGGGATGCGAGACCAGTTCGGCGCCCTGCTGGATGCGCTCGAATACGGCGCGCCTCCTCACGGCGGCATCGCCATCGGCCTTGACCGATGGTCAGCCCTGCTGGCCGGCCAGGACAACATCCGGGAGGTGATGGCCTTCCCGAAGACGCAATCGGGTAGCGATCTGATGATGGGCGCCCCGTCGCCGATCACCGCTCAGCAGCTGGACGAGCTGTCGCTGCGCGTCGAGAAGCGCTAGGAGATTGACACCCGGCGTCTAATTCACATTGAGACGAGCACTGTGCATGGCAGGGAGGTGCTCACATGTGGAACCCGCTCACGCACCGCGGCATTCGGCAGCCAGCGCTCGTCTGCGGCCTGACTCTCGTCATCACGCTCGCTGCGGCCTGCGCCAACTCGGCAAGCCCGAGTGCCGGGGGCTCCGTCGGAGGCGAGACCAGCGCAGGGCCAAGCACGGAGGCGAGCGCGGCCCCGAGTGAGGTGGCTGTGATCCGCTGCGCGAAGACTCCGGACGCGGTTCCCGTGGCTACCGTCAAGTGGAACAAGCCGGTCGAAGGCAGCCCGACGATCAAAGCCGGCGAGGCTGTGGCCTTCATCACGACCCTGCCCATGAGGCCGACCGTGACCGAAGGCGTGAATGGGGTCGCGGTCAGGCACGCCTGCATCGACCAGACGCTGATCGAAGGCAAGGCCGTGATCGTCACCTTCTACGAGCCGGGGGAGTACCACCTCTTCTGTCGGAAGGATCCGACAACCATGCTCACCGTGGTCCTGGTCCAGTAGAGTGACCCCGGTAGAAATCTGAATCTGGGGGAGCATTTCAGGAAAGAGGAGCGCAGATGTCCACCAGCCCAGCCGCCATCCTTCTGCTCGTCGCCGTTGTCCTGTTCCTGCTCGCTGCGTTCGACGTTGCCCTCGGTTCGCTGGACCTTGTCACGCTGGGGCTCGCGGCCTTCGCCGGATCCTTCCTGATCGCAGGCTGGAAGCGCTAGAGAAGCCGAAGCGCCAGCAGGTTTGTCGCGGCGCCCACGATCCCTGCGGCCGCGGCAGGTACCAGCGCCCAACCGCGCAGCTGGCTGATCAGGGCCAGCGCGGTCGCGCCGCTGCTCTTCAGCGCGAGGACCCCCGCAGGACCAAGGTGGAGATAGACGGTCTGCATGAGGCCGTTTGATTCGCCGCGGATGCCGAAGACGGCCAACGCCATCAGGAAGGTCACGAGGTCCAGGCCGTGGGCGACGGCGACGATCAGCGGTCGCGTCATGCTCCGCTAGGTATACGCCTTCTGCCCTCCGACCGCGTTGCGCGGCGTTTCTCTCGGGCCAGCGTCGCACCGTCGGTTCAACGTCCTGCTCCCGCCCGGCGTCGGAACCCTGGGGATGGAGATACCCATGGGGGCCGCAGCAGGAGCACTGAAGATGCACGCATTCCACCGAGGCGCGATCGCCGTCATCAGCCTGGGCCTCATGGTCCTCGCCCCGCTCTCCACCGCGAGTGCGGCCAGCGGCAAGGTCACAGTCGTGAACCTGCGCGGCCCGCTCGTCAACGCCTACTTCACGTCGACCGATCCATCCGGCTGCATCGAGACCGACACGTTCGTCACCGCCCAGCGGGACACGGACCAGCAGTTGCCCGGGCGTGGGACGACGACCGGCACCGGTGCCGTGAGCATCTTCCAATATGACTCGTGCACGGATACCTCGCTGCTGCAGGCGGTGGGGCAGACGGACAGCCTGGGAGCCACCGAGCTCCAGATCGCAAGGCAGCTTGACTGGGCCTGGATGCAGACCACGGTCACGATGACGAACATCGACACCGGGGATCTCTTTGACGTCAACGTGAACGTGTCCTGGGTCGGCACCAGCGACATCGTCCGCGACACCGAGAACACGAACGACCGCTACTCGCTCGACTGCCACGTCCTCAACCGCTGGAAGGGATCGGGTCGCCAGGCGGATGCATCAGGGGTCGTCACCGACGGCGTCACGAACTTCACGCCAATCGCGTCGCAGCCCGGCGAGATCGGGCTCGTCATCGACGGATTCGAGGTGATCGGCTGCGCGTGAGCGCTAGTCGGTCGGCGGTGGGAAGCTCCCACCGGCGTCATGCACCTCGCCACCGGTGAGTGCGGGGTTGAAGACGCAGACCAGGTGCAGGTCCTGCTGGACGGTCAGCGTGTGGCGATCGTGCTGCTCGAGGGCGTACATCGTCCCTGGTCCGATCCGATGGCGCTCACCGTTGGCCAGGTTGACGAGCTCGGCCTCGCCCTCCAGGCAGTAGCAGGCCTCGAGGTGATGTTTGTACTGGAGGTTGAGCTCGGACCCGGCCGCCACCGTGGTGTCGTGCAACGAAAACCCCAGCTCGTCGCGTCGTAGCAGGAGGCGGCGGCTGCGCCAGCCCTCGCCCTCGACATCACGATCCGTCCCCACCACGTCCTCGAGGCTCCGCACGATCACCGCTCAACACCTCCATGACACCTGCGTCGTAGACTGCCGCCCGTGGCGCCCCGCATGATCGCGGCGATTCGGCACTCCGCCGTGATCGCTGCCTTGCTGTCCTTCCTGTGGCCCGGCCTTGGCCAGGGATGGGTCGGCTCGCGACGTCGGGCGATCCTCTTTGCGGTGCCGATGATGCTCTTCCTCGGCGCGGGCCTGCTGGTCATGATTGTGCAGGGCAAGGCCCGCGCGCTGGGCCTCCTGCTCCAGCCGGGCGTACTCCTGCTGCTGCTCGCCCTGAACCTCGCGATCCTCGTGTATCGCCTCTTCGCCATCGTGGATGCGTACCGGGATGCGGCGCGCCGATGGCCTTCGGTCGCCGAGAAGGGGCGGGCCGCCATCGGACTGGTCCTCCTGGGTGTTGTCCTGGGCGGCACGCTCCTGATGCACGGCTGGCTCGGCTTCGTCGGCTTCAAGACATACGACACCGTGGTCGCAGTCTCGCATCCGTTCAGCAGCCCCACGCCGCTGCCGGCTGCGAGCCTGGCGCCCGGTGAGACGCCCGGTCCAACACCGGTCCCAACCCCGATCGGCACGCCCGAGCCGGCCTGGGGGGACAACGGTCGCCTCGATCTCCTGCTCATCGGAGCCGACGCCGGTCCGGGCCGTTACAGCCTCCGCACCGACACGATGGTGATCCTCAGCATCGAGGTCAGCACTGGCAGAGCCGCGATGTTCGGGGTGCCCCGCAACCTCATCAACGTACCCCTGCCAGCGGATGCCGCCGATGCGTTCGACTGCGGTTGCTTCCCCGACCTGCTGAATGGGCTCTTCAGGTACGCGTCCGAGCACCCGGAGGAGTTCCCGGGCTCGGATGACGAGCGCGGCTACCGGGCGGTGCAGGAGGCGATTGCCAAGCTGACGGGGCTCCAGATCGACGGCCAGGTGGTCGTGACCCTGGGTGGATTCGTGCGGCTGGTGGACGCTCTGGGCGGCCTCGAAATGACCACGAAGGACTCCATCTTCGATGCGCGCTACCCCGACCCGCTGAGCACGCACAATGTCACCCTCTACATCCCAAAGGGCTTCCATCACTTCGACGGATGGCACGCGCTCGCTTACGCGCGATCGCGGCACCAGGACAATGACTACAACCGCATGAACCGACAGCAGGAGGTGCTGGTCGCGATGCGCCAGCAGCTCGATCCGTGCACCCTCATCTCGCGCATCCCCGAGCTGCTCGACATTGCGCGTGACTCGCTATGGACCAATATCCCGCTCGAGCGTCTGCCGGACCTGTTCGAGATCGGGGCCCGCGTCCGTCCTGGCAGCATCGTGAGCTACCAGTTCTGGCCGCCAGAGATCAAGGAGACCCTCGACTTCGCCAGCATCAACAAGGTGCGCCTCATGGTGCGGAATCCGTTCAGCGACGCACCGGTGGCCACGCCCCGGCCCTCGTCATCGGCCAAGCCCGCCCCGGGCCCCGGCTCGATCTGCTAGACCTGCGCATGTGAGCATCTACCTCGATCACGCCGCCACGACCCCGCTGCGGGCAGAAGTGCTCGAGGCGATGCTGCCGTACCTGACCGAGCACCAGGGGAATGCGTCGAGCCTCCATGCCTCCGGGCGTCGAGCGCGACAGGGGCTCGACGAGGCACGCGAGACGATTGCCGCCATCCTGGGCGCCAAGCCACGCGAGATCGTCTTCACCTCGGGCGGGAGCGAGGCCGACAACCTGGCGATCAAGGGCGCCGCTTGGGCGGCGAGCGCCAGGGGCCGGCATGTCGTCACCAGCGGGGTCGAGCACAAGGCGGTGCTGCATGCCTGCGCCATCCTGGAGCGCTCCGGCTTCGAGGTGACGATCGTGCCGGTGGACCGATTCGGCCGGGTGGACCCGGCCGAGGTCGAGGCCGCGATCGCCGATCACACCACCCTGGTATCGATCATGTATGCGAGCAACGAGGTCGGCACCATCCAGCCGATCGCCGAGATCGGCGCCATCTGCCGGCGTCGCGGCGTCGTCTTCCATACCGATGCGATCCAGGCCGGCGGCTACCTGCCGCTCGACGTCGACAACCTGGGGGTCGACCTGCTCAGCCTCGCCGCGCACAAGCTCTACGGCCCGAAGGGGGTCGGCGCGCTGTTCGTCCGGCAGGGGACCGCGCTGCTGCCGCAGATCCAGGGCGGATTGCAGGAGCGGCAGCGACGCGCCGGGACCGAGAACGTGGCCGGCATCGTCGGCTTCGCCAGGGCGCTGGAGCTCGCCCAGGGCGACAAAACTGCCCGTGACGCCGAGAACGCGCGGCTGGCAGCACTCCGCGACCGGCTCCTCGCGAGCCTGCGCGACGTTGACGGAATCGAGCCGACGGGCCATCCGGTCGAGCGCATGCCGCACAGCGCCAGCTGGCTGGTCGACGGCGTGGAGGGAGGCGACCTGGTGGCCGCGCTCGACCTGGCGGGCGTGGAGGGAAGCACTGGCAGCGCCTGCACGAGCGGCTCCGCGGAACCGAGCCACGTCCTGCTGGCGATGGGGATCCCGGCGCAGCGCGCACACGGTGCGCTGCGGCTGACCGCCGGCCGCGGAACGACCGCTGACGACGTCGACCGCGCGGCGGAGGCCGTCCGTACGGCAGTCGCGCGGATGCGGGCGTTTGGGGTCCCGGCGCCGAATCCGGTGGTGTCCGCCTGATGGCGCGCATCGTGGCCGCCATGAGCGGCGGCGTCGACTCGAGCGTGGCTGCCGCCTTGCTGGCGAAGGAGCTGGCTGGCACCGACGACGAGGTCATCGGCGTCTGGATGCGCCTCCACCCCGATGGCGGCGAGGGGTACGAGCAGAGCCGCAGCTGCTGCTCGCCCGACGCGCACGACGACGCGCGGCGGGTCGCCCAGCTGGTCGGCATCCCCTTCTTTGCCCTGAACCTGGAGCGCTCGTTCGAGGAGCGGGTGATCGACGCCTTTGCGGACGGCTACCTCGCCGGCGCGACGCCCAACCCGTGCCAGGCCTGCAACCAGTACATCAAGTTCGACGAGCTGCTGCGACGCGGCCTGAGCGCCTACGGCGCGGACCAGGTGGCGACCGGCCACTACGCTCGCGTCGAGGAGCGCGAGGGCAGCTTTCACCTCATGCGTGCTGCCGACACGAACAAGGACCAGACCTACTTCCTCTGGGTCCTCGACCAGGGGCAGCTGGCGCGGACCCGATTCCCGCTCGGCGACCTGACCAAGCCCGAGGTGCGGCGCATCGCGGCGGATCTGCAGCTGCCGACCGCCGACAAGCCGGAGAGCCAGGAGATCTGCTTCGTGCCGGCCGGCGACTACCGCGAGCTCCTGGCAGAGCGTCGGGGCTACCTTGGCGAACCGGGGCCGATCGTCGACACGGATGGAGAGCGGATCGGCACCCACACCGGCTACGCGCACTACACCGTGGGGCAGCGACACGGCCTGGGCGTCGCGATCGGGGAGGCCGTCTTCGTCCAGGAGGTGCAGCCCGCCACCAACACGGTGGTGGTCGGCCGTCGAGACGAGATCGCCGCCCGCAGCTTTGCCGTCGAGGGGCGTCGCTTCGTGGCAGGCGCCCCGCCGGCCGATCGGTTCAGCGCAACGGTCCGCATCCGGCATCGCGGCGCCGAGGTCGCATGCGAGGCCACCGTGGTCGGCGACGATCGGCTGCTGATCGAGACGGAGGAGCCGGTCTGGGCCCCGGCCCCAGGGCAGGCCGCGGTCCTGTATGACGGAGAGGAGTGCATCGGCGGCGGTCGTATCGCCCGCGCCACATGACGCCCTGGATGGTGCTCACCGTCCTGGTGGCGGCGATCAACCTGATGGCCTTCACGGCGCTCCGTGGTCGCTGGGACCGCAGGCTCCTGGTCCTCTTCGTCGCCGCGCTGCTGGGAACGGCCACCGGCAACGCGATCGGGGGGCGCACCAGCCTCGAGTTGGTCCGCATCGGTGACTTCCACCTGCTCGCCGCCTCCCTGGGGGCGCAGCTCGTCATGCTGGCGACCGATCTCCTGGCTCAGCTCGGCCCGACCCGGCCGCCCGGCGGGCGGCCCGCCGGTGGGCGTCGCGACGGGGACCGGGCGGATCGGTAGAATCAGCGGACGCAAACGCTAGGGACGGGCACACCAGACATGAAAGATTCCGGGTTCGGCAGCTTCCTCGCAGGAATTTTCATCGGCGGCCTGATCGGCGCCGCCATCGGCCTCCTCCTCGCGCCGCGGGCTGGGGACGAGGTTCGCGGGCAGGTCGGCGAGTTCGTCGGCGAGAAGCGGGCAGCCATCGGGGAGGCGATCAACGAGGGTCGCGCGGCCGCCGAGAAGGCGCGCGCCGAGATGATGTCCGCGTACGATGCCGGCGGTGGGGAGCCCGCGCCGGAGGGCGCTGCCTCCTGACCGGCCGTCCCGCGCGTTCATGCACGAGGAGTCGAGAGCCGGTCGCCACCGGCTCTCGTGGTGAGTAAGGGGTCACAGGGCAGGCCGATGCAACAGCTCAGCGCCGCCGAGATCCGCGAGCGCTTCCAGCGCTTCTTCGAGGAGCGCGGCCACACTCGCGTGCCGCCCGCGCCCCTCGTCGCCCATGACGACCCCACGCTCCTCTTCGTCAACTCCGGCATGGTCCAGTTCAAGCGGGTCCTCACCGGCGAGGAGCAGCGTGACTACAAGCGCGCGGTGGATGCCCAGCCCTGCCTGCGGGTGGCCGGCAAGCACAACGACTTCGAGGAGGTCGGGCGCACCCCGCGCCACCAGACCCTCTTCGAGATGCTCGGCAACTGGAGCTTCGGCGATTACTTCAAGCGCGAGGCGATCCACTGGGCCTGGGAGTTCATGACGGTCGAGCTGGGGATCCCCGCCGAGCGCATCGGCGCCACGACCTACCTCGACGACGAGGATGCGCGCCGCATCTGGCGCGACGAGATCGGGGTGCCAGCGGAGCGGATGGCGACCTGGGGCAACATCGCCGTCGGCGACGACCACAACTTCTGGTCGATGGGCGAGACCGGCCCCTGCGGGCCGTGCAGCGAGCTCCTCTACGACCGCGGCGTGGAGTTCTCGGAAGGTCCCGAGTGCGTGCCGGACCACTCGGAGACCTGCCCCCGCTGGCTCGAGGTCTGGAACCTCGTCTTCATGCAGTTCGACCGCGCTGCCGACGGCACGCTGACCCCGCTTCCGTTCCCCAGCGTCGACACGGGGCTGGGGCTGGAGCGGATGACAAGCGTGGTGCAGGGGGTCGACAGCAACTACCGGACCGATCTCTTCACCCCGATCATCGACCGGCTCGCTGCCCACCTGGGCCACGACCCGCAGGAGGTCGAGAGCGAGCGGTTCAGCTACCAGGTCGTGGCGGACCACAGCCGGGCGATGACCTTCCTCATCGGCGAGGGCCTCAACCCCTCGAACGAGGGACCCGGCTATGTCCTGCGGCGGATCATGCGACGTGCGGTACGGCACCTGCGGCTGATGGGGATCCGCCAGCCCGTGCTTGCCGAGACCTGCGCGACCGTCATCGAGTTGATGGGCGGCGCCTACCCGTACCTCGTCGGGCGCCGTGACGAGATCCTGGCCGTGGTGGATGCGGAGGAGCGAAAGTTCGGCCGCACGCTGGAGGCCGGGAGCGAGCGCCTGGCGGCCCTGGTGGACGCGGCCGGCGCGGATGGCTCGATCTCCGGCGCGGAGGCCTTCCGGCTGCATGACACCTTCGGCTTCCCGATCGACCTGACGGTCGAGATCGCGGCAGAGCGTGGAGTGGAGGTGGACCGGGCGGGCTTCGAAGCGGCGATGACCGAGCAGCGCGAACGATCGCGCGGAACGCGCGCCGGCAAGTTCGCTCCGCTGCCCGGGGTCGAGGGCCTGCGGAGCGAGTTCATCGGCTACCCGAACGAGATCGCGGCCGACGGCCTCAAGGTCCGGCTGGCAGTCGAGGGAGAAGGGACGGCCCAGGTCGTGCTCGACCGGACGCCGTTCTACGCCGAGGGCGGCGGCCAGATCGGCGATCGCGGCGAGCTTCGGGGCGAGCGGGGCCGCCTGGTGGTGGAGGACACGCAACGGGTCGGTGACGCGATCGTGCACGTCGGGCAGCTCGAGGGCGAGCTCGCGGCGGGCGATGCCGTCACTGCCGAGGTGGACGAGGAGCGACGCTGGGGAGCGGCCCGCAACCACACCGCCACGCACCTGCTGCACCGAGCCCTGCGTGACGTCCTTGGCGAGCAGGCCAAGCAGGCCGGCAGCTGGGTCGGCCCCGATGGGCTGCGCTTCGACTTCCCGGCGACCTCGGCCACCTCGCGTGAGGCGCTCCGTGACGTGGAGCGACGGGTCAATGCGCAGATCCGGCGCAACGCCACCGTGACCCCGACCGAGATGTCGCTGGCCGATGCCCAGGCGATTGGCGCGGACATGTTCTTCGGCGAGAAGTACGCCCCGGAGCGGGTCCGGGTGGTCCGCGTCAACGGCTTCAGTGCCGAGCTGTGCGGCGGCACGCACGTCGCGGCAACAGGGCAGATCGGCTCGTTCCGGATCACGAGCGAGGGGAGCATCGGCACCGGGCTGCGCCGGATCGAGGCGGTCAGCGGAGCCGCGGCAGAGGAGCTCGTCGCGACCCGGCTGGAGTCGCTGCACTCCGCAGCCCAGCTCCTCGGCGCGCCCGAGGACCAGGTTCCCGCACGGATCGAGGCGCTCCAGGCCCGTCTCCGGGAGGCGGAGAGGGGCGCAGCCAAGCCCGGCGCAGCTCGCCTCGACGCGACCGAGGCACTGGCCGGGGCGCAGATGGCGGGCGAGGCAAAGGTGATCGTCAATCGGTACCCCGAAGCCGATGGCGCCGCGCTCCGTGGCCTGGCGGACGACCTGCGGGCGGCGACGGGCCGTTTCGTCGGAGTCCTGGCTGGCGAGCAGGGCGGGCCGTCGATCCTGGTCGCGGCCAGCCGGGATCTCGTCGGGGAGGGGTTCGACGCCGCGACGATCGTGCGCGA
>DATJIJ010000030.1:0-11594 GCA_035493355.1 Candidatus Methylomirabilota bacterium | reverse complement strand
TGAGGATCGCCTCGGGGTCGATGAGGATCGAGCCGAGGACGCTCTGCTCGGCCTCGACCGCCTGGGGGGCCAGCTTGTCGATGCTCACGGTGGTACCGATGGTGCCCGAGCGACGGGCCGCTGCATACCGGCAAGGCGGGTCTGGGCTGTCGATATCTCGGGCGCGTTTGTGGACAACCGGATTCCTGTGGAAAAGCGCCCGACTGGTCCGATCATGCCGTCCAGCCTGGCCGACGTTCACGACAGCTTGGGTGTCGCGACGGCTGTCCGGCGCCGTGAGGCTAGCGGCCCCAGCCCTCGTAGGGTGGAACCCGACCCGCCGCCTGGTTCCAGGTGTCGCGCTGCTCGACCACCAGCCCTGCGGGATCGAAGCGCAGGGTCGAGGTGCCGACGATGGTCGCCTCCGCGCCACCCTCGATGAGGGTCGCCCACCACTCGATCGTGGCGTGGTCGCCGTCAACTACCGGCGTGCCAAGCCAGGCCTCGAGCTCCTCCTCCTCCGCGAAGACGCTGACGAAGTAATCGCGCAGCTGCGCGGCGTTACGGAACGGGGGACGGAACGGCTCGCTGTAGTAGACGACCTCGGGGTGGTAGAGCGCGAGGAGCACCTCGAGATTCCGGGCGGGCCACTCCCGCAGCCAGGTATCGGCCCACCGACGCGCAGCCGCGACCGGGTCCACGGCTCAGCCCTGGAGCGGCACGACGCTGACGGTCATCTCGGCCGAGAGGCCGGGCATGACCTGGACATCCACTTTGAAGTCGCCGAGCGTCTTGATCGGCTGGCGCAGGTGGATGTTGTGTCGATCGATCTCGATTCCCTCGGCCGCAATCAGGTCGGCGATCTCGCGGTTGGTGACGGACCCGAAGAGGCGATTCTTCTCGCCGGCCTTGACCGGCACCTGGAGGTTCAGACCCTTCAGGCGCTCGGCTGTCGCCTCCGCCTCGGCGCGCAGCCCCTGCTCGCGCGCCTCGCGTTCACCGCGGTGGCGCTCCCAGTTGGCGAGGGCGCCCGCATCGGCCAACGCGGCGGCACCGGTCGGAAAGAGGAGGTTGCGCGCGTATCCGTTCTTGACCTCCTTCACGTCACCGGCGTGTCCGAGGCCCTTAACGTCGCGCTTGAGGATCACCTTCATATGTTCGTCGGTCCCTTCCGTCGTCTAGTTGAGCGTCGGCTTGCTGCGTCCACCGGCGACCTGGAGCTCCCAGGCCTCGTCGTCCATGCCAGCTGGGCGGGTGGAGTCCTCGGTCTCTGATGCGTCGCCGCCGCGGGTCATGCGGAAGCGGGCGAGGAGACCCTTCACCGCTCGCGGGTCGCGCAGGTCGCCGTAGCGCTCGAGCAGCTCGGGAAGGCTGTCGCGGATCTCGTCGTAGCGGTGCCCCATCAGCGAGCGGAGCTTGGCGAGGTCCTTGTCCAGGTCGGCGGTGCCGTTCTTCGCGCGCTCGAGATGGTCCTTCCGGACCTCGGGCGGCGAGTTGGCGATGAAGAGGTCCAGGACCAGCATGAGGACGGTGAGGTCATCGGCCTGGCCGAGGATCGGGATGGCGTCGGGGATGAGATCGAATGGCATCACCAGGTATACGAGCGCGGCGCCCAGTAGCCCCTTCAGGGGCAGCGGGGTGCGCGGGTCTCGAACGAGACCCCAGATGACGCGCGCGTACATCGGGAGCTTCCAGATCAGGCGTGCCATGCGCGCATAGCGCAGTTGGCCGGATAGCTTCACGGGGATTCTCCGGTTCGGAGTCAGGTGGGCCCCGATGGTATCAGAGCCGCCCGTTTTCAGGTTTCGGGCGGCTCTGAGTTTCGGGCGGCTCTGATAGGAGATCAGTTGAAGCGGAACTCTGCCGTATGGGTGGTGCCATCGTCGAGCTTCAGAGTGAACGTTCCGCACGTCCCCTTCCAGCTCGCACGAGTGCTCCACCAGAACGTATAGACGTCCTTCCTCGCGTCGTAGGTCAGGCCCTTCTTGCCCGGAGTGGCAGCGACCTCAGTGCCCCCGGACGACCCGCAGACATGGCTCCCAAGACTTGGGTAGCCAGGCTCGATGAAGGCCACGCCCTGATCACCGGTCAGGCTGAACTGCACCGCCACGGTGTCGCCGGCCTTGACCTTGTTCACGGTCGGAGGATTGGCAACGCCGCCGAGGAAGCCCCTGAAATCGTAGGGCTGAAGGGTTCTCTGAGCCACGTTCCAGGTGCTGGCGGAGGCGCTCAGGATGGTGATGGTCGTGAAGTCAGGGCCGACCACGGTGCTGGCGATGCACGGGCTCGGCGTCGCGGAGCCATCTCCTGCGCAGGTGCTCAGGATCGGCACCCCATTGCGCAGGATGCTCACCGGCGCAAGGGAGGCCTCGACCCGGAAGACGAGCTGCAGTGGATGCGCGGCCGTGGTCGCTGCCGTTGAGGTGATCACTAGCTGCTCGCCGACAAAGAGCCAGCCGGGAGGCGACTGGCCAGGCTCCACCGCACTGATGGTGACCGACCCACCGCCCACTCCGCCGGGCACCGAGACTTCGGTGACGACCGCGGCGTACGGGTCGGTGCTCAGCGTCCCGCCGGTGGCTGGGATGGTCACGATGGCCAGCGGATTGGATGCAGGACCCTGGCCGCAGCGGTTGAGCGCAACGACCTCGACCGTGTAGTCAGAGTCAGGCTGCATCGGGAAGGTGGCATTCGTCACGTTCGGGTCGCCGGTCTGCTGCCCGAATCCCTGGGAGTAGTCGACGCTGCCGTAGATAACGTAGTTGGTGATCGGCGTATTGCCGGTATCGGTTGGTGCATCCCAGTCAACCAGGCCGTTCCCGCCGGCCACGGCCACGGTGACGTTCGAGACCGGGCCGGGGGTTGTCTGATTGGATGGGTTCGCAACGACATTGACGCCACCGTTGGGCAGGGTGCCGGAAACGTGGGTCGAGTTGCCGACGATGTCGGTGAGGTCTGCTTCGAACGAAACCCAGGTGGCGGCCTCGGCGCCGGGATACAGGTTGAAGGTCATCCGATAGACGGAGCCACTGATAGGCTCGAAGCCGTTGGAATAGACCTGGTCGCCGGCAGACGAGACGAGGATGAATTGCGACTGGGGATCGAACCCGGAGAGCGCATCGGTGATCGATACGTCGAACTGCGCGTTCCACAGCTGTGAGTCGCAGTCGCCGACATCGACCGTGATGGGCAGGCCGGAGAAGGCCCCCAGCACCGGCGCCGCGGTGTCATCCGTCCCGGTAACAGTGATTGAATTGGCGAAGCCGGCGTCCGCAATTCCAGCGGAGTCCAGGTTCAGCCAGTTGTCGTAGATATCTCTCGCCGAGAGAGAAGTGGCGATCCATACCCCGACCGCGGCGTACGAGGGCAGCGTTACGTCCGCAACCCAGCTCCCGTTCCCCTGCTTCACGAACCAGCCGATGGCCGAGGCAGAGCCTCGTGGTGCGGCGAAGATGATCGCGGGTCCCTCGGCGATGATCTCGCCGCCGCCGTCCCTCTGGAGCTCCACGATTTGGGAGTCGTCCGAAAAGGTAGCCGTGACCTGGAAGGTAACGGGCGAAGGTCCGTTTGAGACGCCCGCCGGAATCACCAGGCTATCGAGGGTCGGGGCAATGTCATCGGCCGCCCATGCCGCCGCCGGGAACAGCGTCAGGCAGAGGGCCGAGATGACGAGCAGGCGTAGAGGAGCGATGGAATGACCGCGCATTGCGCCGCCTCCGCGTTCAGGCAGGCGCGATGGACCTTGGGGCACGTCCAGATGCGCTTGTCCGCGGATGGTACACCCTGGGTCCTGGCCAACCGATGGAACCCGGCGACCTTATTGACATTAGAACGTCTGTTCTGCTATGTTCGCTTCTGAACGACCGCCCGCAAAGGAGCAGCCGGTGACCAGGCACGACGCCGAGCGCCGCAGAAAGATCCTCGAGAGCATCGCCCGCATCGTCGCGGAGCGCGGCTACCCGCCCAGCGTTCGGGAGATCGCGGAGGCGGTGGGGCTCGCCTCGCCATCGGCCGTTCATCACCACCTGACCGCGCTCGAACGGGACGGCCTCCTGGAGCGAGGCTCGCACTCGTCGCGAGCCCTGCGCCTGACCGTCCGTGGCGAGGCGGAGATCGGCGTCGCCGCGCGCCAGCCGGCACCCGCCGAGCGCAGCCGCGTCACTCCCTTCCGGATGCCGATGGAGCGTGATCGCCTCGCCCTGCCGGTGATCGGCGAGATCGCCGCCGGCCAGCCGATCGAGGCCTATGCGGACGGCGCCGAGACCCTGGAAGTCCCGCGCTCGATGCAGGCCAAGGATGACTCGTACGTCCTCCGCGTCCGCGGCAAGAGCATGATCGACGACCTGATTGACGACGGCGATTACGTCATCGTCCAGCCGCAGGCGACCGCGAAGGACGGCGACATCGTGGTCGCGCTGCTCGAGGACAACGGCGTCACGCTGAAGCGCTTCTATCGCGAAAAGGACCGCATCCGCCTCCAGCCGGCCAACGCCGAGATGGAGCCGATCTACGCCACTGAGGTCCAGATCCAGGGCAAGGTCGTCGGGGTCATCCGCAAGCTGACCTGATCGCGCCGATGCCGGGTGGCCGGAGTCTGCTGGCCGCCGTACGCTGAAATCGACCCATGCCTTCCCTCAGCCTCCGCCAGTTGAACCGCGCGACGCTCGCGCGCCAGGGGCTGCTCGCGCCCCTCTCCGCTGCGCCGATCGCCCACCTCGTGGAGCGCGTCGGTGGCCTCCAGGCGCAGCACCCCGACTGGCCCCCGATTGCCATCCAGACACGCCTCCGACCCGATCTCGCACCTGTCGACCTCGAACGCGCCCGCGTCCGAAAGTTCGTCGTGCGAGCGTCGCTGATGCGCATGACTGTCCATGTCGTCAGCGCCACCGACTTCTGGCCGATGTCGACGCTGACGCACCCGTTCCGCGCCATCCAATTCAAGGCGATCTTCAAGATGGATCCGGTTGGGTCGCGGCTCGGCCAACGGATCACGGCCGCGCACCCCGCTGTCCTGGCCGCCCTCCGCGAAGCTCCCCTTGCCATCCGCGAGATCGAGGCGATCCTCCGCGACGAACTGCGGGGCGTGGCCATCCCACCGAACCGCGCCCTGTGGCGTCACTTCTCGAGTGCGGTGCCGCTCGTCCAGGTCCCGTTCGCAGGGGAGACGTACGGTCGGGCGCGGTATGCCGTTGCCACAGACTGGCTTCGACCACCAACTGCCGCAGAGCTGGACGTGGATCGCGCCGCGGCGTACGTGGCGGAGCGCTACCTGGCGGCCTTCGGACCAGCCAGCGCCGATGACCTGGCTGCGTACGTGGGGCGTGGCCGCGGTCCGCGCCGCTGGCGGGCTGCGATCGCATCGCTGGGTCGCCGGCTCGTGGAGTTCGAAGCTGAGGACGGCCGGCTCCTCTTCGACCTGATCGACGCACCACGGCCGGACGCGGACGCACCTGCGCCACCCCGCCTTCTAGCACGCTGGGACAGCCTGCTGTTGGCCTATGGCACACGTGACCGGGCGCGGGTGCTGCCACCTGAACACCAGGCCACCGTCATCACCCGCAACGCAGACGTGCTGCCAACCTTCCTGGTCGATGGCTTCGTCGCCGGGACGTGGCTGCCCCGCAGCGGGCCGGGGGGACCGCGCGCCGAGCTGCGTCCATTCGGCCGCCTCTCGCGCGATCACCGACGAGCACTTGAGGCGGAGGCCGAGCGGCTGCTGCCGCTGCTTCGGCCGGGCGCCTTCTCGCGTTATCCCGGCACGGATTGAGGCTCGGCGATGCGCACCATCCTCCACGCCGATCTGGACGCGTTCTACGCGAGCGTCGAGATCCGTGACGATCCCGCGTTGCGCGGGAAGCCGGTCATCGTTGGCGGCGAAAAGGGAACGCGCGGGGTCGTGATGGCGGCCTCATACGAGGCTCGCAAGTTCGGCGTCCATTCGGCCATGCCCATCCGCACCGCGGTGAGCCTCTGTCCGCATGGCGTTTTCCTCCCCGGACGCCCGGACCGGTACCGGGACCTGTCCCGGCAAGTCATGCGGATCTTTGCGTCATACACCCCGCAGGTCGAGCCCATCAGCCTCGACGAGGCGTTCCTGGACGTGACCGCCAGCCGCGATGCCTTTGGCGACGGCGAGACCATCGCGCGACAGATCAAGCAGCGGGTGCTCGACGAGGTGGGGCTGGTGGTCAGCGTCGGTGTGGCGACCAACAAGCTGTGCGCCAAGGTCGCATCTGACCTGCGCAAGCCCGATGCCCTGGTCGTCGTCCCTCCCGGCGAGGAGGCCGCCTTCCTGGCGCCCCTGCCCGTCAGCCGGCTGTGGGGCGTCGGGCCACAGTCGCGGCAGGCGCTCGCCGACTACGGGGTGACCACCATCGGGCAGCTCGCCGCGCTGGCCGACGGAACACTGCGCCGCCGATTCGGAACCCACGGCCACGACCTGGCGCTGCGCGCCCGCGGCATCGACCCCGCGCCGGTGGTGACCAGCCAGGCTCCCAAGAGCATCGGCCACGAGCTGACCTTCAACAAGGATGTCGACGATCCGGCCCGGCTCGAGGCGACCCTCCTCGACCTGGCAGAGTCGGTGGCCAGCCGGCTGCGCGAGGCACACATGGCGGCCGGGGCCGTACAGCTCAAGCTGCGCTACGAGGGCTTCGAGACCCTGACCCGCCAGATGCCGGTCCCGCGCCAGACCCGCGAATCCGGGCCGATCTACGACGCCGGCGTGGCGCTGCTGCGCAAGACGCTGGTCCGGGACCGCGCGGTGAGGCTCATCGGCCTGACCGCCATCAACCTGACCGATGTCCAGCAGCTGACCCTCTTCGACGAGCCGGACAAGACCGATCGGATCACCAAGTCGATCGACGCGGTGCGAGAGCGGTTCGGGGAGAAGGCGATCACGCGCGCGCGGCTCATCGGCCATGGCGACAAGCGCCGATTCGACTTCGGCGAGAAGCCCGAAGTGCCGCCCGAGCCCGATGCTTGACAACTAGAACGCCTGTTCGTATGCTCCTCGTCAATAGAACGCCTGTTCGGTGCCCCTGGCAGGCGGCGTGAAGGAGTAATGGAAGACATGGCGCTCACCAAGATCACGCCGACCCCCGCCCGGGTGCAGTGGGACCGACGACACGCAAGGCCCTCGACCGTCCAGGTCGCCGGCCGCCATCTGACCGTGACCGGGCTCGACGCGATGCGCGACGAGACGGCTGCCTACCCCGCCGACCGCGGGCCGCGGATCACCTACCTGGTCGAGACGGATGGTGGCCAGGCCTCGCTCATCTTCGATGGACGGCGCCGGCGATGGTTCGTCGACGCCCTCGACGAGGCCGCCTAGCTCTCCGGTTCGAGCGGCTCGGCCTCCACGATCCACAGCGGTCCGTCGCCCGCCTCCATCCTCCGCGCGTCACCGCCCGGGTCGGTCAGCGACGTCCGGACCAGGCGAACGCGGGTGCCGTCCAGCTCGGTGACCGGACCGACGATCGGCGAGAGGCCGAATGTGAAGGCCCAGGCGCGCACCTGGTCATGGATCCGGCGAGCCGGCTGCGCCCAGTCGATGGAAGCGTAGTCGTCGCCGAAGTGCCCGGCCCAGGTGACGCCCTCGGTCGACTGCTCGTCCCCCGGATCGCCGGCCGCAACGCGGGCGAGCACCTCCGGCAGGAGGCTGATGGCCACGGCGCCCATCCGCGGGCCGACCACCTCGATGCCGAAGTCGTCGTCGAGCATCGGCACCGGCGCCTGCGCCAGGATCGGGCCGGTGTCGAGCTCGGCATCCATCCGGTGCCATGTCACCCCGAACTGCTGGTCGCCGTCCCGGAACGCCCAGGCCAACGGCACCGGACCGCGATGGCGCGGCAGCATCGCGGGGTGGCAGTTCACTGACCCGAGCGGCGGCACGTCGAGCGCCGCCTGGGGGATGCGCCACGGGAAGCCCCAGCACAGCACCAGGTCGGGGCGGCTGGCTCGCAGCAGCGGCTCGACCGACCACTTGTCACGGGCGAGGAGGACATCCAACCCCGCGGGAGCCGTCTGGTCGCCCATCGGCTCGCGGCCGGGGACAGGCTCTTTGCGACGAGCGCTGACCACGGCGACCGGGTCATGGCCGAGCTCGCGGAGGGCCGCGTCCAGCGCCGCGGCGACGGGCGGCACGGTGGTGATGAGCGTGATCCGCCAGCCGACCTGCTTCATGCGCCTTCGAGTCTAGCCCGTACAATCCGAGGCGGAGGCTCGCCAGCGAGGCGCCGTGCGGGCGTCCGAAGACCGCATGAGGCAGCTCGCCGATGGGCGATTCAACCCAGCTCACCGACCTCCCCATCCACGAATTCCTGGAGCGCCTGGGGAGCAGCGATCCCGTCCCGGGTGGCGGTAGCGCCGCCGCGCTGGCCGCGGCGATGGGCGCTGCCCTCGTCGCGATGGTCGCCGAGCTGACGATTGGCCGACCCGCCTACGCCGAGCACGAGGAGGCGATCCGCAAGATCCGCTTCGATGCCATCGACCGGCGCGTCGAGCTGCTCGACCTCGCCCAGCAGGATGCCGACGCGTACGACGTCGTCGTTCGCGCGCGCCACCTGCCCAAGGAGACCGAGGCGGAGAAGGCTGCGCGGAGCTCAGCCCTCGAGGCGGCCATGGTCGACGCAGCGCGCATCCCGCTGCGAGCGGCCGTCGTCGCCTCGGAAGTTCTCGACCTCGCGGAGCGGATCGCGCCGATCGGGAACAAGAACGCCGCCAGTGACGCGGGCGTCGCCGCTCAGCTCGCGGCCGCCGGCATCCGCGGCGCGCTGCTCAACGTGCGCATCAACCTCCCCTACCTCGCCGCAGACGAGCCGATGCGCGCCTCGGCTCCCGTCGAGATCGCGCGCCTCGAGGCGCTGGCGACGAACGGCGAGCACGCCGCGCTTGCCGCGGTGGATGCCCGGCTGGTGGCGTCATGACCGCGAAGATCCTCGACGGCCGGACCGTTGCCTCGCGCCTGTGGCGTGACCTGTCGGACCGGATCTCGGACCTCCACGAGCGGACCGGGGCGACCCCGCGCCTGGCCATCGTCCGCCTCGACGCTCGAGGTCCGTCTGCCGTCTACGCGGCGAGCGTCTGGCGCGCGGCGCGGAGCGTGGGCGTGGACGCGTTCGAGATCGCGCCACCCGAGGGCGTGGCCCTCTCCGACCTTTCGGCGCGGATCGGCGCCCTGAACCGCGACCCGAGCATCGCCGGCATCGTCATCGCGCAGCCCGTCCCCTCGCACCTCGACGCGAGCGATGTCGTGGCGCTCATCGACCCTGCCAAGGACGTGGACGGCGCCACGCCGCTCAACGCCGGCAAGATCGCCCGCGGCGAGCGGACCTTCGTGCCGGCCACCGCCCTGGCGGTGATGGCCATCCTGCGCAGCTACGGCATCCCGATCGCCGGCAAGCGTGCGGTCGTGGTCGGTCGCTCCGCGGTGGTGGGTCGCCCAGCGGCGGCGTTGCTGCTGGCGGCGGACGCGACGGTGCAGATCTGCCATCGGCGCACCCGCAACCTGGCCCGCGAGACGCGCCGCGCCGAGATCCTGGTGGTGGCTGCCGGCGTGCCCCATCTCATCCGCCCGGAGATGGTCAACCGCTCCGCGGTCGTGATCGACTGCGGGATCAACACGACGTCCGACGGCATCGTCGGCGACGTGGACTACGCGGCCGTCCGACCGGTAGTCGGGGCCATCACCCCGGTGCCCGGAGGCGTCGGGCCGGTGACGACCATGATGCTGCTCCAGCAGACGGTGGATGCCGCCGAGCGCGCCGAGTCATCCGACGAGCCCGCCCTCGACCGATACGCTCTCCCCGAGCGCACGGTCCAGCCGACGCAGCCGGAGCGCTGACGCTCAATCCGACGGCACGATCTCCCCAACGATCATCTCGTCGAGCGGCACCGAGCCATCGATGAATCCGAGCCGCTTCATCGTTTCGTAGCCCTTTTGCCACAGGCCGCCATCGATCGCCGGCGAGACACCACCAGCGGCCTGCGTCCAGAGCTCGACGGTCGCCGTCAGCACGGCGAGGGCGGTGGCCTTGTCCGAGGCAATGGTGGGCACCGCCACCACCGCAGCATCGACACCCACCTGCGGGTCTCCCGCGACCTGTGTCATCCCTGAGACGGTGGCGCTGATGAAGCGCTGCACCAGGTCGGGATCGGAGCTCAGAAGATCGTCCCCCACGATCACGCCCGGCCCCGGCAGCGGCGCGAATTGCTCGACGGTAAGCAGGTCGGTATCCACGCCCTGCGCCGCGAGACGCAGCGGCTCGTTGTTGCGGAACCCGGTGATGAGGTCCACGTCACCGTTGAGCAGCCCGTCAACCTGGTTGAACTGCGGGTATTCGCGGATGGTGACGTCATCGGCCGTCAGGCCGCCCGCGTCGAGCAGCGCCAGCAGCGCGTGCCAGGACGAGCCGAATTTGCCTGGTGTGCCGATCCGGGTTCCGGCCAGCTCGGCGGGATCGGCCGGAACCGACCCCTTCCCACCGATGAGGGCAACCGGAAAGAGCTGATACAGCGTCGCCGCGTACTTGATCGGGATGCTGGCTGTGCGCGAGATCATCACGTCGGTGGCATCGGTCACGCCGAATTCCGCCTGCCCGTCCGCGACCAGCCGGACCAGGTCGGCACCACTCTTGTATTCGATCGTCACGTCAAGGCCTTCATCGGCGTACAGGCCGTTCTGCTGAGCGAGGTAGAACGGCGCGAACTGGACATCTGGCTGGAAGCCGAGCAACAAAGTCACGTGCCGCAGGCCGACGGAGGGCGAGGGCGTCACGGCCGGCTGACAGCCGACCAGGAGCATGGCGATCACCGGGAAGAGGAGGCGGCGCGGAGACATCGGTCTTCCTTTCTATGGATGCACGACGAGGCGGCGCTCGATCGACACGACCAGCCCATGCAGGCCGATGCCGATAACCGCCAGGGTGACGAGGGCGACGAACATCAGGGGCGTGTCGAAGAGCCCCTGGTTGGCGATGTTGATGAGGACCCCGAGGCCGCTGCTGGCCCCCGCCCACTCGGCCACGACGGCGCCGATGACCGCCAGGGTGACCCCCACCCGCAGGCCACCGAAGATGACCGGCAGGGCCGATGGGATCTCGAGGCGCGTGGTCCGCTGCCCCGCAGTGGCTCCAAGCGAGCGGAACATCTCGACGAGCAGCGGGTCAGCCGAGCGGATGCCGACCATGGTGGCGATGGCGATCGGGAAGAAGACGATCAGGGCGCAGATCAGGACCCGGGCCAGCAGCCCGCCGCCGAACCAGATGTCGAGCAGTGGGGCGAGGGCCAGGATCGGCACCGATTGCGCCGCGACGATGTACGGCGACAGGACCCGCTCGATCACAACGCTCTTGCCCAATGCTGTACCGACGGCGATGGCCGAGGTCGCGCCGACCACCAGACCCAGCAGGATCTCGGAGAGCGTCACCGCCGTGTGCTCCCACAGGAGTCCTGAGCCGATGGCGCGGACGCCGCGCTCCGCCACCACCTCCGGCGCCGGGAGGATGTAGTCGGGCGTACCCGTCACCACGGTGAGCAGCTTCCAGGCTGCCAGGAACGCGGCCAGTGAGATAAGGGTGGTGGCGACGCGTCTCATCGGTCGAGCCATGGGGCGA
>DATJIJ010000029.1:0-3714 GCA_035493355.1 Candidatus Methylomirabilota bacterium | reverse complement strand
CGAAGGTCGTCGATGCCGGCCGCCTCGGCCGCAAGAGCGGCGGCGGCTTCTACGACTACGGGACGGACGGCGCCCGCGGCGCTCCGTGGGCGGGGCTGCCCCAGCCATCCGGCGCGCAGGAGCTGCCTGGCGAGGAGATCGCCACGCGTGTCCTCGCGGCACTCGTCAACGAGGCCGCCTCGGCCGTCGAGGGCCGTGTGGCCGAACCCGAGGCGATCGACACCGCCATGCGGCTGGGTGCCAACTATCCGGCCGGACCGCTGGAATGGGGCGAGCGGGTTGGGCTGCCTGGGATCGTCGCGACGCTCGACACGCTCCAAAGCGAGGCTTCCGACGGGCGCTATCGGGTCGTGCCGCTGCTCCGCTCCCTGGCCGAGAGCCGGGGATCGTTCTTCATGCCACGCGGGTGAGCCAACCACTCCATCGGTTTCGCGCGGTCGTCTTCGACATGGACGGCCTGCTGCTCGAGACCGAGGTGCTCTGGCATCGCGCCGAGGTGCGGCTCTTCGAGCGGCACGGCGCTGCGTTCACCTTCGAGGACAAGCTGACCGTGATGGGAACGAGCGCCGCCTTCACCGGCGACTTCTTCGCGCGCCGCCTGGGCCTCCCGTTGGACCAGGCACCGGCGCTCATCCGCGAGGTCGCGGAGCTGATGCACGAGGAGCTGCAGGCGCAGGTCGATGCCCGTCCCGGAGCCTTCGAGCTGGTCAGGCGTCTGCGTGGCAAGGTCCGACTGGGCCTCGCCTCCAATTCGCCGCGCTTCCTGGTTGATGCGGCACTGGGCAGCGCCGGCTTCGAGGACGCCTTCGACGCGGTCGTCAGTGCCGACGACGTGATCAATCACAAGCCCGCGCCCGACCTCTATCTCCTCGCCTGCGAGCGGCTCGGCGTGGCGCCGGGGGAGGCGCTCGCCCTGGAGGACACCGCGTCGGGGATCGCCTCGGCGAAGGCTGCGGGCCTGACCTGCATCGCGGTGCCGCAGTTCGCCGAGACCGATGTCGCTGCCGCCGACCGCGTCATCGACTCACTCGAGGAGCTCCTCGTCGAGGCGTGAGCGATCGGGGCGCGCTACCCTCTGCGGCATGTGTCGAAGCATCAAGACCCTCCGCGTCCTCGACGAGCCCGCGCCCGACGACGAGATCCGCGCCGCCGCCCTCCAGTACGTCCGCAAGGTGAGTGGCTACCGGAAGCCATCGCCCGCCAACGAGCATGCCTTTGAGCACGCGGTGGACGAGATCGCCCGGGCGTCGAGTCGGCTGCTGCTCGCGGTCACGGCCACCCATCCGGCGCGTCGGGCCAGCTAGCTCCGGCCCGACGAGGGCTACTCGCTGCGCGAGCGGATGGCGAAGGCGACCAGCGTGAGCGCCACCGTGCCCACCATCAGCAGCACGGCCATGGCGATCATCACCGGCAGCGTCTGCGCGAAGCGCAGCTGGCCGTAGAGGAAGACCGGGAATGTCTGGTCGCGGCCTGCCAGGAACACCGCCAGCGCCACCTCGTCGAACGAGACGATGAAGCAGGTCAGCCAGGCAGAGAGCAGCGAGGGACCCAGCAGCGGGATGACGATCCGGCGCAGCGTGGTTGGGTAGCTCGCGCCGAGGTCCATCGCCGCGTCCTCGAGGGCCGGGTCCAGCCCGATCAGCCGCGAGAGGAGGATCAATGCGGCATATGGCAGCGCGATGACGCTGTGGCCTGCCGCGATGGTCACCAGAGAACGTGGGACGTCCAGCAGGTTGAAGAGCAGGAAGAGCGCGACCGCCAGCATGATGAACGGCACGACCAGGGGTGCTCCCGCGAGCGCGAGCAGCAGCCCGCGGCCCGCGAACCTGAAGCGGACCACCGCGATCCCCGCCGCCAGGCCAAGGCCGGTGGCAACCGTGGCCGCCAGGAATCCCACGACGAGGCTGTTGCGCGCGGCGGTGAGCAGCTGCTCGTTCTGGAAGATCTGCGCGTACCAGTCGATGGTGTAGCCCTGGATCGGGAATCGCAGATTCTTGTTGGTGCTGAACGAGAAGACGAAGAGGACGCCGATGGGCAGGTACAGGAAGACGATCATCAGGGCGTAGGCCAGTCCGAGCGGCACCCGCGTCCGCCCGACACCCACGGCGCTGCTCGGCCGCCGGACCTCGCTCCCGGCGCTCACGGCGCCACCCGCCGCAGGTCGACCAGGCGCAGGGCCAGCGTCACCAGGATCAGCACCGCCAGCAGCATCAGCACGGCCATCGCCGAGCCGAGCGGCCAGTTGCCCGCGCGCGTGAAGAAGTCCTGGATCAGGTTCCCGTACATCAACCCGTCGATGCCACCCACGAGGGACGGGGTGACGTACTCACCGACGGTGGGGATGAACACCATGAAGAAGGTGGCAAGCACCCCGGGCAGGCTCAGCGGGATGGTGATCCGTCCGAATCGCGTCCACGGGCCGGCGCCAAGGTCGGCGGCCGCCTCGAGGTGCGAACGGTCCACCCGCTGCAACGCCGCGTAGATCGGCAGCGCGGCAAAGGGGATCCAGACGTACACGAGGGTGATGACCACCGCGGCCTGGGAGTAGACGAGGAGGCCGACGGGCTCCTTGACGAGGCCGACCGATGTGAGCACCCAGTTGATCGCCCCCTCGCGCCCGAGGAGCAGCTTCCAGGCCATCACCCGCAGGAGGTAGCTCGAGGCGAAGGGGACGAGCAGCAGGACCAGGAAGATCGTCGCGCGCTGGCGGGCCCGGAACGCCAGGAAGTACGCGATCGGGTAGGCCAGGATCGTGGCCGATGCCGCGATCACGAAGGCCATCCCCACCGAGATGCCCAGGCGCCGCAGGTAGGCGGGCGTCTCCAGCACCTGCTGGTACTGGTTCAGCGACGGCCAGCCGCCACTGAAGTCGATCCTGCCGGAGCCGGGCAGCAGGCTGATCGCCGCGACCACCCCCAGGGGCATGAGGAAGAGCGCGATGAGCCACAGATACGGCGGGACGGCGAGGAACCAGAGGCTTCCTCGCCGTCCGAGCATCGCAGTCGGCGCCGCTGCGCCAGGTCAGATCGCCGAGATTACTCGGCCTTCACCCGCGCCCACATGGCGGTCCAGTCGTCCCGCTGCTTCTGGGTCACCGGCGGGGTGAAGTTGGTGCTCTCCAGGATCGACGGGTCGTCGATCCCAAATGCCTGGATCAGCACGGGATCCTCGATCGCGTTCATGACCTCCTGGTTGGCGCAGCCGTAGTAGAAGAGCGTCACGGCATTGCCGCAGGTCAGCGCTGCGAGCTTCGCGTCGAGGAACTTGAGGGCGAGGTCGTAGCTCTCGGTCTTGGCGCTGATGCCGTACAGGCCGACCCACGAGTTGCGACCCTCCTTCGGGTTCGCGTAGGCGACGGGCTGGCTCTGGTCGTAGAGGACGGTGGCGTAGCAGCCCTGCCAGGCATAGGCGACCCAGATGTCGCCGCTCTGCACCTCGGGGCAGAAGTCGGTGTATTCACCGGTCCAGTAGTGCAGGTTCAGCGGCTTCTGGAGCTTCCACTCGGCCTCGATCGCCGCGAGCTGGTCGGCGGTGATCTTCGTCTCGTCGTAGTTGTGGATGTAGGACGAGACGGTCACGGCCGCGGGCCCGTCGTCCCACATCGAGATGTGCCCCGCGTATGACTGGTTGAAGAGCGCATTCCAGGTGTCGATGGTGCCGGACACCTTGCTCGTGTTGTAGAGGATCGAGGTGAAGCCCCAGTCCCACGGCAGG
>DATJIJ010000028.1:0-5441 GCA_035493355.1 Candidatus Methylomirabilota bacterium | reverse complement strand
CCGCGGCAAGGTGGCCTCCATCGAGATTGGGGTCGAGGGGATCCCCGAGGCTGAGTAGCGACGGCACCTCGCGGCCGGCTCGACCCGCCGGCAGGCCTCGCCGCCGCGCAGCTCTTCGAGGACCTCGCGAGGCACGCCGTGGCGCCGCAGCTCCGCCTCGACCATCCGTCGCCCGCGTGGCGCGTGGCGGTCTCGCTGCTCGGCCCACCAGCGGGCAAACGCCATGTCGTCGACGTAGCCCATCGTCGCCAGCCGATCGAGGGTCGAGGCGATCACCTCGGGCGGTGCTGCTGCTCGGCGAAGACGGCGGTCAAGCTCCCAGCGCGTCCTCGGTCGCGTGCCGAGGAAGCGGACGGCGATCTCCATCGCTGCCTCGGGATCCGGCGGCAGGCGCTCGCGATCGGGAATCGATCTGCGGCGTCGCCCAGGCATGTTGGGAGGGGTGGTGCCTTACTCCGCCTCGGGGATCCCCTCGACCCCGACCTCGATCGAGGCCACCTTGCCACGGATCTCCCCCTCCACCCTGTCCGCGAGCTCCGGGTGCGCCTTCAGGAACTCACGCGAGTTCTCGCGCCCCTGGCCGAGGCGGGTCTCTCCGTAGTTGAACCAGGCCCCTGTCTTGGAGAGGATGCCGGCGGCGATGCCGACGTCGAGCAGCCCGCCCTCGCGGCTGATCCCCTCGTTGTACATGATGTCGAACTCGGCCAGCCGGAACGGGCTGGCGACCTTGTTCTTGACCACCTTGACCCGGGTCCGCGAGCCGATCGCGTCCCCGCCACTGGTCTTGAGGGTCTCAATGCGGCGGATGTCCAGGCGGACCGAGCAGTAGAACTTGAGGGCCCGGCCGCCAGGCGTCGTCTCGGGGTTGCCAAACATGACGCCGATCTTCTCGCGCAGCTGGTTTGTGAATATCAGGGCCGTGTTGCTGCGGTTGATGGCGCCGGTCAGCTTGCGGAGTGCCTGGCTCATCAGGCGCGCCTGCAGGCCGACGAAGCTGTCGCCCATCTCGCCCTCGATCTCCGCCCGGGGTACGAGGGCCGCTACCGAGTCGATGATGACGACATCGACTCCGTTGCTGCGGATCAGTGTCTCGGCGATCTCGAGCGCCTGCTCGCCGGTGTCCGGCTGGGAGACGAGGAGCTCGTCCACGTTGAGCCCGACGTTCTTGGCGTAGCTCGGGTCGAGGGCATGCTCCGCGTCGATGAAGGCCACGATCCCGCCGGCTCGCTGGGCGTTGGCGGCGATGTGGTAGCAGAGGGTCGTCTTGCCGCTCGACTCGGGGCCGAAGATCTCGGTGATCCGGCCGCGGGGGACGCCGCCGACCCCGAGCGCCAGGTCGAGGGCGATCGAGCCGGTCGGCACGACCTCGACCGACATCTTCGCGCCCTTGTCGCCGAGGCGCATGATCGCGCCGCGACCGAACTGCTTCTCGATCTGCGTGATGGCGGCGTCGACCGCGCGTCCGCGCTCGCCATTCCGCTGGGTTGGGGTCTGGGTCTCGGCCTGGGCCACCGGGGCGTCCATGATCGCGTGGGCTCCTTCTCTCTTCACTCCCGGTGGCTCTCCTGGGTCAAGCCTCCGGGCCGGGTTCGCTGCGCGGCTTGCGCTTCTTCTTGATCACCTCGACCGTCATCGGCTGTTCGTAGGCCGATGCGGGCTGGACCTTCGGCGCCTTCTCCTTCGGCTTTCGCTTCTCCTGGTGGCGCGGTCGATCGCGGCCTTTGGCCATCTGGCTGACCTCCCGATATGGGCCGGTCGAGGTGCTCGGAGCGTGGCCGATGGGGCCTTATCGGCCGGTTACCGACGCCTTATCCGACCTCGTCCCTGAGCGCCCGTACTGGGCCATCACAACTTCTCGCAGCGTTCCGTACGACCCGTCGTCGAGGCCGGTGCGGATGCGCCGCATGAGGTCCTGAGTATAGGTGACGTTGTGGAGCGAGGAGAGCCGATAGGCGAGCAGCTCATCGGCCCGGAAGAGGTGTGCAAGGTAGGCGCGCGAGTGGCTCCGACAGGTCTCGCAGCCGCAGTCGGGGTCGGGCGGCCCCGGCTCGTCGAGGAAGCGGGCGTTGCGCATGTTCAGCTTTCCGACGCTCGTCCAGAGCTGCCCGGTGCGCGCGACGCGCGTGGGGAGGACGCAGTCGAAGAGGTCGATCCCGCGCTCGACGGCCGAGAAGAAGTCGGGGGGCGCGCCCACGCCCATGAGGTAGCGGACCCTCGGATCGTCCGCGAGCGCGTCGGCAACGACGTCGAGCGTCGCGGCCATCTGGTCCTTGCTCTCCCCCACCGACAGGCCGCCGATGGCGATCCCGTCGAACGGCATCCCCGCGATCGCCGCGACGCTCACGCGGCGCAGGGCATCGTCGACGCCTCCCTGCACGATCCCGAAGAGTGCCTGGTCCCGCCGCGAGTGCGCAGCCAGGCAGCGCTCGGCCCAGCGGTGCGTGCGTTCCATGGCGTCGGCGACTTCCCCGGCCGCCAGGGTGGCGTCCACGAGCTGGTCGAACGCCATCGCGATGTCGCTGCCAAGGGCCTCCTGGATCTCCATCGCCCGTTCCGGGGTGAGCCGCTGCGGCGAGCCATCCAGGTGGCTGGCGAAGGTCACCCCGTCGTCATCCACCTTCCCGAGGTGAGCCAGGCTGAAGACCTGGAATCCGCCGGAGTCGGTGAGGATCGGTCCATCCCAGGCCATGAACCGATGCAGCCCGCCGAGCCGGGCGATCCGATCGTGCCCGGGCCGGAGCGAGAGGTGGTACGTGTTGGCGAGGATGACCTGCACCCCAGCTGCACGCAGGTCTCCCGGCGTCAGCGCCTTGACGGTGGCCTGCGTGCCGACCGGCATGAACTGAGGGGTTTCGATCGCGCCGTGTGGCGTCGTCAGCACGCCGAGCCGTGCGCGACCGGTGGTGGTGGCGCGTGACGCGAAGGTGATCGACGGGGGCATCGCGCCAGCCTACGCGATGAACATCGCGTCGCCGAAGCTGAAGAACCGATACCCCGCCTCCAGCGCTGCGCGGTAGGCGGCCACCAGGGTATCCCTTGCCTCATGCGGCGTCGCCTGGCGCATCCCGTGCTGGACGAACGCGGCGACGAGGAGGAGCAGCGAGCTGCGCGGCAGGTGAAAGTTGGTGATGAGGATGTCGACCGCCTGGAACCGGTACGGCGGCGTGATGTACAGGTCAGTCCAACCGGCGTCGAGCCGATCGCGCGCGGCGGTCTCCAGGACGCGCACGCTGGTCGTCCCCACGGCGACGACGCGTCCGCCGTCCCGCTGGGTGCGGGCAACCGCCGATGCCGTCTCCGCCGGAATCTCGTACCACTCCCGATGGATCCGATGCTCATCCACGAACTGACCCTCGAGCGGTCGAAACGTGTCGAGGCCGACGTGCAGCGTCACGTGGACCCGTTCCACCCCCGACGCCACGACCGACCGGAGCAGCTCGGGGGTGAAGTGGAGTCCCGCCGTCGGCGCGGCGGCGGAACCCGGCGGGGTCGCGTACACGGTCTGGTAACGATCGGGCGGGGCCGATCGATCCGTGATGTACGGGGGCAGCGGCGTCTCACCCGCCTCGGCCATGACCTGGTATGGGTCGCGAGCGAACCTCACGGACCTCGTCCCTTCCGCGAGCCGCTCCCCCACCTCGACCTCGTCCCCGCCATCGAGACGCAGCATCATGCCCGGCGCGACGCGGCGCGATGGCCGCACGAGCGCCTCCCAGCGATCCGGCTCGTGGGGGATGGGTCGCAGGAGGAGGATCTCGGCCGCTCCTCCGCCCGGTCGAGCCGCCGACAGGCGGGCCGGGATCACGCGCGAGTCATTCACGACAAGGAGGTCACCGGGGCGGAGCAGCTCGCCCAGCTCCCGGAAGATCCGGTGCCCGAGGGCGGGCTTGCCCGGCGCGGATGCCTCGCGCTCGAGGACGAGGAGGCGCGACGCATCGCGCGGCTCAGCGGGGATCTGGGCGATGGCGTCTGCGGGGAGCTCGTAGTCGAAGTCGTCGACCAGCAGCCGGTGGTCGGAGCGTGGAGCGGTCATTGGCCCGGAAAGCGTAGCGCCCGGCCGGATTGCCCGGCCGGGCGCCATCGGGGTTGGAATCGCAGAACTATCCGATCACGCTCGTGATCCAGTCCTGGGCGAAGAAGACGAGGAAGGCGATCGCGACGACCCACATCAGCCAGTGGATCTCGGCGGTCTTGCCACGCACCACCTTGATCAGCACCCAGCTGATGAAGCCGGCGCCGATGCCGACGGTGATGTCGTACGTCAGCGGCATGAGGATCATGGTGAGGAGCGCCGGGAGGCCCTCCTCGACGTCCCCCACCGGGATGTCCTTGATCAGCGTGAACATCAGGTAGCCCACCAGCACGAGGGCTGGCGCGGTCGCCTGAGCCGGCACGATGAGGGCGATCGGCGAGAGGAGGATCGCCAGCAGGAAGAGGATGCCGGTGGTGACCGACGTCAGACCGGTGCGTCCGCCGTCCGCGACGCCCGCGGCACTCTCGATGTAGGTCGTGTTGGAGCTGACGCCAGCCGCCCCACCGGCAAACGCCGCAATGGAGTCGACGAGCAGCGCGCGCCCAACGCCAGGGACCGATCCGTCGGGGTTGGCGAGCCCGGCCTCGGCGGCGACGCCCGTGACCGTGCCCATCGTGTCGAAGAAGTCGGTCAGCATGATGGCGAAGATCACGAGCAGCGCCGTCACGATCGGCAGAACGCTGAACACCTGGCCGATGTCGAACTGACCGAGCGTGGCGAAGCTCGGCGAGACGATGAGCTTGCTGGTCTCCGGAATGTGGGCGACTCCCACGAGCAGCGCGATGATCGTGGTGACCAGGATGCTGATCACCAGGGCGGCCTTGATCCGCATCACGTACAGGATGATCGTGATCGCCAGGCCCGCCAGGAAGACCCACTGCTCAGGGGTCGTTGGGAACGACACCGTCACGAGCGTGGCGGGTGCGTTGCTCTTGATCAGGCCGCCGTTCGCGAACCCGATGAAGAGGATGAAGAGACCGATGCCGACGCCGATCGCTCGCTTCAGCGAGACGGGGACGGCGTTCATGATCGCCTCCCGGAGGCCGACCACCACGAAGAGGGTGACGAGAAGGCCCTCGATCACGATCACGCCCATCGCGCCGGCGGCCGAGAGGCCGCGCCCGGTGAGCGAGAAGGCGACGATCGCGTTGATGCCGAGGCCCGCCGCCAGGGCGAACGGATAGTTCGCGACGAGGCCCATCGCAATGGTCATCACCCCGGCGACGAGGGCCGTTCCAGCGGCGATCGTCGCAAGGTCCCAGTGCGCGTCCGCGTTGCCGGTGGCCGCGAACCCTGCGGTCAGGATCGCGCCGTTGAGGAAGAGGATGTAGGCCATGACCATGAACGTGGTCAAGCCCGCCCGAACCTCCGTGCCGAAGTCTGTCCCCCGCTCTTTCAGCTTGAAGAA